>CANRER010000015.1 GCA_947629615.1 uncultured Clostridia bacterium
AACACGTCCTCGCGCTCACGGCCGCCGTTTTCGGACGAGGAGGAAAATACCGTGCTTCCCTGCGGGTCGGCGATAAAAACGGCAATGTTGAGCGTGGTATAAATTTTTTCCAGCTCAAGATTTTCGGCCGCGTTGTCGCCTATAAAAACGCCGTTCACCGTTTCAAAGGCGCGGACGAGGCTTTCGCGCTTGTCGCGGCTGTAAATTCTGCCGAGCAAAATCTGGTTGGCGACCGCGATGGCCGCTATGACAAACACGACCACCGCCGTGATGATGAGCGCGAAGCGCAGGCTTAAGCTGATACGCGGCTTTTTCACGGAGAACACCTCGGTTTATTTTTCAAATTTGTAGCCCACGCCCCGCACGGTTTGAAGCATATCGCCGTACGGGCCGAGCTTCTTGCGCAGCTTGGTTATGTGGGTGTCGATGGTTCGGGCGTCGCCGAAATAGTCGTAGTTCCACACGTTGTCGAGGATTTTTTCGCGGCTCATTGTGTGGCCTCGGTTTTCGGCCAAATACAGCAGCAGATCGTACTCCTTTAAGCTGAGATAGACCTCCTCGCCGTCAACGCGCACTACGTGGGCCTCGGTGTCGATGGCGACGCCGGCGGCCTCGATCAGCGGGGATGAGGACGGCCCCGAGGCGCGCCGCATCAGAGCCTCGGCCCGCGCCACAAAAATCCTCGGCGAAAACGGCTTGGTTATGTAGTCGTCGGCCCCCATGTCGAAGCCGGTTATTTCGTCGCTTTCCTGGGATAGGGCCGTCAGCATAATTATCGGCGTTTGCGATATGCGCCTAATTTCGCGGCAGGCCTCCCAGCCGTTCAGCCCCAGCATCATAACGTCCAGCACGACAAGGTCAAACTCGCCGCCCCGCGCCGAAAAAAGGCCGACGGCCTCCTCGCCGTCGGCCGCTTCCTCGACCTCGTACCCCGCGGCCTCGAGAAAATCTTTTATAAGGCGGCGCATACGCGCCTCGTCGTCAGCCACAAGTATTCTCTTTGCCATGCGGTTACCTCCGTTTTCAGTCAAACGCGCCGGAATCCCTCGCCGACGTGTACTCCTCCGCGCCCTCCTCGATGGCGCGGCTCACCTGCTCCTGCGCGGTTTGTATGTCGCCGAGCATGGCGTTCATCAGCTCGGCGGTAAACGCCACGCGGCTTTCGCCGTCGGCGTCCTTAACGACCTCAACGTCCACGCGGCCGGTTTTATACTTCAAATCGTCGGCGGCCACAATGCCGGCCAAGGCCTCGTTGTTGAAATTGCGCGACTCCTCCTCCGAGGTGATTTCGCCGTTCATCATCGCGTCGATATACATGAGGTTCAAATCGCCGTAAACGTCGAGCATATCGGGGGAGGTAACGTCCGTTTCCACAAATATCCTGCCGGCGGAGGAATAGACTGCGGCGGTTTCGCAGCTCATGTGCGAAAACAGGCTGTCGTAAAGCCGACGGCGGCTTTCGTCGCTGAAGTCGAACATGGCGCGGTCGCTCTCGCGGATATAGGCGAGAGCCCCGTCGTAATCCAGCGCGGCAAAGCGCTCCAGCATCGAGGTCACGACCTCGGCGTAGGGCTCGGCCTCGGCCCCCTCGATAACGCGCCTTTCGGCTTCGGTATCGGCGGAGGCGACGGCGTTGTTTTGCGGCGCGTCGCTGCGCTCGGCCTCGTTTTTGCCGCACGAGCAAAGAAGCAGCAGCGCGAGAGCTATGGGAATGAGCCTGAGTTTCATGGCGGTAGTCCTTTCCTTACAAATCAAAGCCGTCGCGCTCACGCATACGCCGTTCGGCCTCGCGGCGGCGGCGTTCGCGTTCGCGGCGTTGGCGGAGCTGCTTTTCCCTTTTGCGCTTGGCGCGTATGTAAAGCACGGCGAAAATCACCGCCAGCACGGCTATTATGAACAGTGGCGAGGTGACGACGCTCACGAAGCCGCCCCCAATGAACGAGAGTGCGTCGAAGGCGTAGTCCTTATCGGCCACAAGCGGGATAACGCCCGCGCTTTCGCCGTTATAGAAGTATTCGCACTCGCCGAGCTTGTCGCCCTTTTTGAGGGGCGCGCGGACGTAATCGTCGGTGCGAACCTCAAACGAAACCTCGCCGTCCTCCTCGCCGGAGGGATAGATACAATAGAGGTTTTCGCCTGCCTCGAGCAGGACTTGGCTTGCACGGCGGGCGTTTTTAATCGGAAGCTGGTCGAGCAGGCGGCCCTTCGTTACAAGCAGCCTTGTTTTGTAGTTTTCAAAGGCGGTGTCGAACAGCTTGCGGCAGTCCACATAGCCTTGGGCGCGGCCGTCCTCCGTTTCGGAGCCGAACGTCAGGGCCAAAAGCTCCATGCCGCTGTCCTTGGCGGCCTCCACAAGGCAGCTCCCGGCCTCGGCGGTGTAGCCGGCCTTCACGCCGACGGCGTTTTCGTAATAGTAATCCGCGCGTTGGACGCGGCTTATCATGTAGTTCGTGTTTATAAGGCTGCGTTCTTCCTTATATTTGTTCGTGGGCTGTATGCTGTAGCGGTCGGTCTTGACAATCTCGCGGAAATCGGTGTTTTGCATGGCCGCGCGGGAGAGCAGCGCCATGTCGCGCACTGTGGTGTAGGTTCTGTCGTCGTGTTCGCCGTGCGTATTGGAAAAGTTTGTATTTTCCATGCCCAGCTCGCGGGCGCGTTTGTTCATAAGCTGCACAAAATCGCCCACGCTGCCGCTGACGGCCTCGCCCAGCACGTTTGTGGCGTCCGCCGCCGAGGCGAGCATAGCCCCGTAAAGAAGCTGGCGCACCGTCAGCTTTTCGCCCTCGACAATCCCCATCACGGTAACGCCCGACGGGGTGGCGGCGACGGCTGTTTCGCTCGCGGTGATTTCGTCCTCGAGGCTTAGATTTTCAAGCGCCAAAAGAGCCGTCATAATTTTGACGGTACTCGCGGGGTATATCTTTTCGTCCGCGCTTTTTTCGTAAAGCACCCTGCCGGTATTCATGTCCATCAACATGGCGTGGGGCGACGAGGCCGTGAAAACGGCCTTTTCCCCGTCGCCTTCGGCAAAGGCCGCCGGTTGGACGGCGAGAATGAGCGCGAGTATTGCAAAAAGCCATTTTTTCATAGCGATTTTCCTTTCGTGGAAACCGCCCGAGCCTTAATTCAGGGCGTCTATGGCGGCGGAGAGCGCGGCGTCGTCCGCGCCGTAGCTCACGTTGCCGTACTCGTCGGCCTCGGCCTCGGTCACGGCCTCGATGTCGGGCGAAACGGCCTCGTCCAGCCAGCGGCCGTCGGGCCGGTAATTCTTATAGCCGGTTATCTTCATCATTTCGCCGTTTTTGCCGAGGGCAAATATCATCTGGCTGACGCCCTTGCCAAAGGTCTTTTCGCCGATGATAACGCCGCGCCCCCGAGCTTGGATGCAGCCGGCCACAACCTCGCTCGCCGAGGCCGAGGCCTCGTCCACAAGCACGGCCAGCGGCAGCGAAACGGCCTCGGAGTCGGCCTTATATTCGGTTCGGACGCCGTTTTTGTCCTCGGTATACATGATTAGCCCGTCCTTAAGGAACAGGTCGCACACGTTCACGGCGGCGTTAAGGTTGCCGCCGGGGTTTTCGCGCAAATCAAGGATAACGCCCTTGTATTTTTCGTCGGCCCCCTTCAAAAGCTCGCCCAGCTTTTTGGCCGAGCCGGAGGAAAAGCCCGTGTAGCGCACATAGAGCAGCGAATTGCCAACAACGGAGCTTTCGATTTTATAAAGGTCTATCTGCTCGCGCGTAAGAGTAAGCTCGACGCTTTCTCCGCCGCGCTGCAGCGAAAGGTTCAGCTCGGTGCCGATGGGCGAGGCCAGCCCCGAGCCCTTCATATATTCTACGGTTTCGTTCATGTCGGCGGCGGTGACGGGTTTGCCGTCCACAGCGGTTATAACGTCGCCGCTTTTCACTCCGGCGCGCCTCGCGGGCCCGCCGTTATAGGCCGCAAGCACGACGACCTTGTCGGCGGCGGTATCGGCGTAAACCTCCACGCCTATGCCCACATACTCGCCGCTTATGGTGTTTTGGAACGACGCGGCGCTTTCGCCGTCGTAATAGCTCGCGTAAGGGTCGCCCACCTCGGCGAGGTAGGCTCGTATGGCGGCGTCCTCGGCCTTTTCGCGGTCGTATTCGCCGATGTAGCTTCCGTCAACTATCCTTGCCGCCGCGTCGAAGCGGCTGACGGCCGCGCCCGTCGGCCCTATGCCGAAAAAGCGCAGCAGTCCCGTGATGAACAGGCAGGATAGTTGAAGGTTATCAGCGCCGTAAACACTATCTTGGATTTGGATGACATTGACGAACCTCCGTCATTTCAGGTAATTGAGAGGGTTTTGAAGATTGCCGTTATAGCTGACCTCGAAGTGGCAGTGCGGCCCGGTGGAATTGCCTGTGGAGCCGGCCTTGGCGATGACCTGCCCGCGGCTGACAGTCTGGCCCACGCTGACCAAAAGCTGGCTGTTGTGAGCGTAAAGCGTGGTGTAGCCGTTGCCGTGGTCGATAACCACGTATCTGCCGTAGCTGCCGTTATACTTGGCCACAATGACCTTGCCCGCCTCGCCCGCGACAATGTTTGTGCCGTAGGCCGTGGCGATGTCGATGCCTCGGTGAAGGCTGCCCTTTTTGCCGCTGATGGGGTGCGTTCTGTAGCCGAAGGGGCTGGTTATGCGGGTGCCGCTGGGGGCGGGCCAAGCGAACTTGCCGCCGGTGTAGCTGCCCACGTAGGTGGACTTGGCGCGCCGTATCTCCTCTTGGGCCTTGCGCTCCTCCTCTTCGTACTTCTTTTCCGCGGCGGAGTATGCCTTTTGGGCCGTCGCCTCGTCGGCGGTGATTTTGTCGATGAGCGTCTGCTGCTTTTCGAGCAGCAGCTCTATCTGCTCCTGCCTATAGGCGAGGCTGTCGCGGTTGTTTTCCTGCCGCAGCAGCAGCTCCTCCTGTTCGGCCTTGGAATTTTTGATTATCGCTTGGTTTTTGGTGAAGTCGTCCAGCACGTCGCGGTCGTACGAGGCGATGCTGCCCACGATTTCGACGCGCTCGATGAAATCGCTGAAGCTGGACGCGCCGAAAAGCACCTCGAGATACGAGGCGCTGCCGTTTTCGTACATTATTCTCGCCCGCTGCTTGAACTCGTCGCGGTAAGCGTCGGTTTTGGCGATGGCCTCCTCGAGCTCGGCGGCCTTTTGGGTGATGGTTTCCTTTGTTGCTTCAATATCGGCCGTGAGCGCGATCACCTGATCCTCCACGGCGGTAAGCTCCGAATCAAAGTTTACATATTCCGTGACAAGGTCGGTTTTTTCGTTTTTTATGCGCTCAAGCTCGGCCTTGGCCGAATCGCGGGCGGCCTTCGCCTCGCTGACGGAGCTGGCGCGGGCCGTGCTGAAGGCCGGGTACAGGCACGAGAAAAGGAACACAAGCGCGACGGCGGCGGCCACAATCGCGGCCACAACGCGCCTTTTGCCGGCTCTTGCGCGCCGCTTTTTGCTGTAACTTTCGTTATTCATTGAAATCATCCTTTCCGATGCGTCGGGCGAAGCGACTCACACCTTGAGGTGGCGCTTCACCGCCGCGCGGCTGCCGACGCCGCCCATAAGAAGGCCGAAGGCCAGCACGCCGACAATGAGCGGAGCCGCCGTTTCGCTGAAGCTGTATATCTTCACGTCGCGAAGGCTTTCCGCGTGGAGGGCGAGCGCGCTGTAGCCGAAGGCTATCACGGTTATGGCTATCGCCGCGCCGATCAGGCCGACGATTATCCCCTCCATGACGAAGGGGCGGCGGATAAAGCTGTCGGTCGCGCCGACAAACTTCATTATGTGTATTTCCTCCTCGCGGGCGTGGACGCTCAGCTCAATGGTGTTTCGGATTATGAAAATCGCCGTCAGCACGAGAATGAGCATGGCTATAAGGCTGCCTATCCTTATTACGTTCGTCACGGATATGACCTTGCGGATTATGTCGCGGCGGTTGTTCACCTTGGCGACGCCGCTCACGGCGGCCATCTGCGCGGCGGTTTCGTCGGCGAGGGTAAGATCCTTAAGCGTCACCTTAACGCTCGAACGAAAGATGTCCTCGCCCTCCATGCCCTCGAGGGCCTCGTCCATTTCCTCGCCCATGGCGCGGGCGTTTTCAAAGGCCTGCTCCTTGCTTTCAAACTCGGCGGTATCGACGTTCGGCAGGGCGGATATTTCTTTCAGTATGCGCTCCTCGCCGAGGTCGGAGGTCCATTCGTTTATATATGCCTGAAGCTCGCATTTTTCCGAAACCTGACTGCCGATATAATTTATATTAAACGTTATCAATAAAAATACTCCCAAAAGGAACAAACAGCAGGCGATGGTAACTATTGACGCCAAGGTCATCATGGCGTTCCTTCCAAGGGAGCTGAAGGCCGTCTTAAGAGGGTACACAGCTATAGCCTCCTTCCGCCTCGTCGCGCACGACGACGCCGCTTTCAAGCTGAATTACGCGGCGGTGCGCGTCGTTGACGATTTTTTCCGAATGAGTGACCATCACAATCGTGGTTCCCATGCGGTTAATTTCCATTAAAAGCTTCATTATTTCGTCGGCGGTTTCAACGTCGAGGTTGCCGGTCGGCTCGTCGGCGATAACTATGGCGGGGCTGTTCACCAACGCCCGAGCTATGCACACGCGCTGCTGTTCGCCGCCCGAAAGCTCGCCGGGGTAGTTTTGAGCGCGGCCCGTCAGCCCCACAAGGCTGAGTATCGTCGGCACCTTGCGGCGGATCTCCTTCTTGCTCGCGCGCACGACCTCCATCGCGAAGGCCACGTTTTCGTAAACGGTTTTGTTGTTCAAAAGCCTAAAGTCCTGAAACACCACGCCCACGCTGCGGCGAAGATAGGGCAGCTTTTTGGGCTTCAGCGTGTTCACCGTTACGCCGTTAAGTATAACGTCGCCGGCGAAGGGCTTTATTTCTCCGGTCATAAGCTTGATTGCGCTGCTTTTGCCCGCGCCCGTCTTGCCCACAAGAAAGACGAACTCGCCGTCGTCTATCTTGAAGCTGACGTTTTCAAGCCCCACAATGTCGTTGTCGTAGATGACCGTCACATCTCTGAATTCTATCAACGGTTCTTCCTCCAGTTAATTCTTCCGCTTCGGTCAGATTTTCGTAGGGTTGGAAAGCAGATAGCTGCGCACCATCATCGCCACCTTGAAGACTATGGCGTGGTCGAAAATACGCAAATCCAGCCCGGTTATCTTCTGCACCTTGTCGAGCCTGTATACCAGCGTGTTCCTGTGAACGTAAAGCTGGCGCGAGGTTTCCGACACGTTCAGGTTATTTTCAAAGAACTTTTGAATGGTGAAAAGCGTTTCCTGATCCAGCGAATCTATCGAATCCTTTTTGAAAACCTCGGAAAGGAACAGCTCGCACAGCGTCGTCGGGAGCTGATAGATAAGCCGCCCGATGCCGAGATTTTCGTAATTTATTATCTTTTTTTCGTTGTCGAACACGCGGCCCACCTCGATGGCGATGTTGGCCTCCTTAAAGCTTTTGGCGATGTCGCGAATATTGTTGACGATGGTGCCTATGCCCACGCTCACGTTGACCATAGCCTCGCTTTGAAGGGTATCGACAATGCTTTTGGCGATTTTTTCAACGTCCTTAAGGTTCATTCCCTCGCGCAGCTCGCGCACAAGCACAATGGTGCTGCCGTCAAGGTCTATAACGAAATCCTTTGTGTTTTCGGGGAAAAGCCCCATAACCACGTCGAAAACGTCGAAGTCCTTTTTGTCGTTCTTGCGCACGACAAGCACCACGCGCAGCGCGTCGTAGGCGAGGTGCAGCTCCTTGCTGCGGACGAACACGTCGCCGGGAAGCACGTTATCGAGCATGATGTTTTTAACGAAGTTGGTTTTGTCGAATTTATCGTCGTAAAACTGGCGCATATTGTCGATGGAAATGGTCAGTATTTCGGCGAATTTGGCGGCCGTGGCATCCTCGCCCTCGACGAAGGTAACGAAGTCCAGCTTGCCGCGGGCGAAAACCGGGCGGAAGGTATAGCCGAAATAGTGGGATATTCCCTCCTTATTTTCGCAGCCCGCAAGTATCAGCCCAACGTTCGAGTCGATCTCAACAGGGTTGCCGGGCGAGGTTATGTATCCCGTATAGTCTATCATGCCCAATTTCCTGCCGAAGGCGTCTTTTAACTGGTACAACAGAGTGTTTAGGTATTTGCTTGCCATAGTTCTCAGCCCTTTCCGCGATATTCGGCCCGCTGCCGCGCCGAAGTTCAGCCCATTATTAAATCTATTATATCACAGCCTCAAAGAATTTTCAATAAAAAAATGCGAGAAATTTTTATTTTTTTAAGCACTTTGTCGAAGCCGCCGCCTGTATTATTTTTCCGGCAATATTTTAGGCGGCGGCCGGCCAAAATAAACGCGGAGGTGTAAAACACAATGACGACAAAGGAATTGCTCTATATTGAGGATGCCCTCGGGCATGAAAAGTATTTTCAAACGCGCTGCAAGGAGGCTGTCTCTCAGCTTCAGGATCCCGAGCTGAAAAATCAGGTGGAATCGCTTTCTCAGCGTCACAACAGGATTTTTAAGGACCTTTACGGCTTGCTTTAAGGAGGTGCGGAAAAATGGACGACAAATGCTTAATGGAAGGCTTGCTGCTGCTTGAGAAGGGCGTGTGCGACCTGTATATGCACGGCGCGATCGAATCGCCCTCCGGCAACGTACACCGCGCCTTCGACGGCGCGCTTAAGGAATCGGTCAGCATACAGGACGGGATTTACTCCAGTATGCAGCAAAGGGGCTGGTACGCTCCCGAACAGGCCGAGCAAAGCAAGGTGGACTCCGTTAAAACGAAGTTTGCCTCCGCTGTAACAGCGTAAATCCAAACAGGGGGCCGTTAAAAAATGACGCAGACCGTTCAAGGGCTGAATGTATTGATTAATGGCCGCTTTGAGCAGCATATGTTTGCTGAATTGCAAAGAATTAATGAGGAAAATCCGCTCGTATGAGCGGATTTTCGTTATTTTATGCCCTTGAACTACGAACGAAAATCACCACTCGGCGCAGGCATTCGCCTGTTTTGCGCCGCTTCGCGGCGGGGCGATAGGGGCCCCCGCAAAGACGGCGAAGCCGGATTTGTGGGGAAAAGGAGGAGCGGCGGAGCGAGCCCGGTTTTGGTTTTGAAAAAACCTAAACCGCGATGCGCAGCTTGCGACGACGCTGTTCTGCGCGATTTTTTCGGCCGGCCCCCGTGCCTCCACACTACAGAGCGGGTATATAATTATTTTTTTCCTTCGACAAGCTTTTCCTTCGGAACGGGGATTATTTTTTCGCCCTTAACGAGGTAGGCGTTTTCGGCGAGGCGCATCATGGGAAGGTCGTTCATGGAGTCGGAGTAAAAATTCTCTATTTTCGCGCCGGGGAAGGCCTCGGCGAAAAGCTCGGGCTTGCTTTGCCCGAAGCACAGGCGGCCGATACGGCCGGTTTTTGTGTCCACCTCGGAGCAGATAAGCCTTTTCACGCCTATTCTTGCGCATATATCCCGCAGCAAAAAGCCCGCCGACGCCGAAATAAGAACGTCGTCGTCGCGGCGGTTTTTAAGGTAAAGCTCCTTTATGCCGCCTTCGTGTCCGTCCCAGAACTCATGCGCCAGCGCGTCCAAATCGCCGACGGCGGAGATGAATTTTTGCGCGTATTTTTCGGCCAGCTTCGTCAGTCGCTCGCGGCTCAGCAGAAGCAGCTTGTACCGCGCCCACGCCGCGAGTATCGCGAAAGCGTACCTGTAGAGCGCGGCGTTGCGCCTTGCGCAGAAAACGTAAAAATCAAGTGCGCTCTCGCCGGAATATATTGTGTTGTCGAAATCGTAAACGTTCACAGTACCGCTCCTTTGCCGATTTTTTCTATGTGCGAACCTTTTCCGCTCGGATGACATAATTTGTAGAGAAAGGGATGATGAAAGATGTTGGCGACCGTTCCGTCCCAAACGTCGGCTTCGAGGCTGAAGAAAAGCCTTGCCGCGGATGGGATAAAGAGCAATATAACGCAAACGCCCTCCGCGCTGACAAAGGAGGGCTGCGGATACAGCCTGCGCTTCGACGGCGCATACCGCGGCGAAGTGGAGCGTGCCGCGAGGGAGCTTAGAATAACCGTCCGCGCCTATTTTGACGAGGCCGACGGTGGCTATATAAAAAGGTGAGCGAAGGGGGAAACGGCAATGATATATTTGGATAACGCGGCCACAAGCTACCCCAAGCCGCCCGAAGTGACGCGGGCGATGGCAAGCTTCGCCGAGGATTGCGGCGGCAACCCCGGCAGGGGCGGACATTCCGCCTCGCGCCGCGCGGCGGAAACGGTTTTCGCCTGCCGCGAGGAGCTGGCCGAGCTTTTCAATATTGAAAACTGCGAAAGGATAGTCTTTACCAAAAACGCCACCGAGGCCGTCAACACGGCGATAAACGGCCTTGTTGACGAGGGGAGCGAGATACTTATATCGGCTATGGAGCATAACGCCGTACTGCGGCCCGCCGTCGCGCGGGAGGCCGCCGGGGCGAGCCTGCGCGTCATTCCCGCCGACAGCGACGGAAGAATAACTCCCGAGGCCGTCGAGGCGGCGATAACGCCGAAAACGCGGCTGGTGTGCGTGGTGCACGCCTCTAACGTGACGGGAACACTCAACGATATTGCCGCGATAAACGAGGTCGTCCACAGCCGAGGCGCGCTGACGCTGTTCGACGCGGCCCAGACCGCAGGCCTTGTGCCGATAGACGCGTCGGACTTCGACCTCTTGGCCTTCCCGGGCCACAAGAGCCTTTACGGCCCGCAGGGTACGGGCGGGCTTTACGTCCGCGAGGGGCTTATGCTCAGCCCGCTTACCTGCGGCGGCACGGGCAGCGCCTCGGAAAGCCCCTTTATGCCCGAGCGTATGCCCGACCGCCTCGAGGCCGGCCCTCTTAACGCCGTCGGCATAGCGGGGCTGCTCGAAGGAGTCCGCTTCGTGAAGCGCGGCGGCCTGTTGGAGCGCGAGCGCGAGTTGGCCCGCCGCTTGGCCGAAAAGGCGGGGGATATAGGCGGGGCCGAGGTTGTCGGCGACAACGGCGTGAACGTTGTGAGCGTTAAGCTGAAATACGCCGACTGCGTTGAGGCCGCCGCTCGGCTCGACGCGGAGCACGGGATAGCTGCCCGTGGAGGACTGCACTGCGCTCCTATGGCTCACCGCTCGATGGGTACGATAGGCGGAGGAACGCTGCGGTTCTCGGTCGGTGCGTTCACCACCCCCGAGGACGTGGACGCCGCCGCCTCCGCGCTCGAGGCCGTGCTTAAAAGCTCGGCGTTTTAAGGCCGTAAAGCCCCCAGATAAGCTCGTCGCGGTTTTCCGCCGCGAGAATTTCGCTCTGGCGTTCGGGCGAAATATAGGGTATGGGAGCTTCCTCGAGGTGCCAGCGGAGCCATTTTTGCGCGTCGAAGCTTTTTTCAAGGAAAAAGCCCACGGCTTCGGAGTTCAGCACGGCGGTTATGTAGTCGATGGAAAGCCCGGGAATGTCGGGGATTATGATGTTGCAGCTGTTCAGCGTCAGGCGGGAGAGCCTGTCCACGGCAAAAACGGGCCGCCTGCCGATAAAGCGGTAGACGATTTTTTCCTTTGCGCGGTACATCTCCTCCGGTGCGCACTGCTGAAGGCGCGAGGGGTCGAAAACTATATACGAGCGCGGCTCGGCTATGCGAAAGGGCGAAACGTCGCCGCCGCGTATTACCGGCTCCGAGCCGGGGACGCGCTCGCCGAGGGCGGCGGAGTTGCCGCCGGTTACAACGCCAAGCGCGAAGCGAGCGTTACTCTTTAGGAATACGGCGTTTTCAAGCTCCGTCATGCGGCGGAGCCTTTCGTATTCCTCGTCGGTGGCCTTGAGATTGAGGCAGCGGCCCGCGTCGCGGTCGGTGTTTACGGTGAAGCTTGAATTTACGCGGCAGCGCGCCGTGCCTCGGCCCCCTTTTTCGGCGGCGAGCGCAACTGCGGGGCAGTTCACCCCGTCGAACCCGCGCCCGATAAAGTCCGCCGAAACGAGCCGCGCCTCGCCGAGCAGTCTTTCGCGCACGGCCTTGTGGCGCAGGGCCGTGAGCAACGACTGCGGCAGAACCAGCGAAAGGCGGCCTCCCTGCTCGAGCGTGTCGAGCGAGTGTAGCAAAAACCGGCCCGAGGCCTCGGGTGAGCCGCCCCAAGGGGGATTGCCCGCCACCGAGCGGAAGGGGCCTTTTACGTCGAAAAAGCTTTTTTGCTTTATATTTTCAAAAAGATAGTCGGCCCCAAGCTCCGGGCGGCGGCGGAACAGATTTATCCGCGCCAGCGCGACGGCTACGGGGTCAACGTCCACGGCGAAAAGGCGGCGCGTATCGCCGAGCCGTTCGGCGAGCGCCAAAAGAAAGCTGCCCGAGCCGCAGCAAGGGTCGAGCGCGGGCCCCTCGCCAATTGCGGCGCAGGCGAGAGCCGCCACCCTCGGCGGGGTGTAGTAGGCCCCGCTCTTGCGGCGAAGATCGAACGGCAAAAGCGACATATATATAAAGCCGAGAACGTCCTGATTTTTGTCGGGCGTCCAGCGGGCCGAAAGCACGGGCCGCGTTTTTTCGGTGGGCTTTTGGCCGCCGAGCAGGTCGGCGAACAGCTCGGCGCAGTCGATTTTCAGCCTTCCGTCGAGGAAAGCGTCGGTCAGGTTTTCGCCGCCGCAAAAAAGCCGCAGCGCGGCTTCGGTCAGTATAACTCGTATCTCGGCCTGCGAAAACCCGCCGCGCAGCAGGGCCGCCAGCTCGCGGTGGCCGTCGATATAGCCGGAGTATGTTTCGCTGTGGCAAAGGGCGGTTTTGTTGCGGCGGCTGCGCAGCCCATCTCCGGCGAGTATTTTGCGGCGCAGCGCTTCGACATGGGCCGGGGCGAGGCTTTCGAGCCTCCCCAGCCGCAGCCAGTTGCGCACCGTTGCCGCCGCCACGCCGAGGGCGGCGGCGGCTTCGTCTACGCTATTCATCGCTTTCACCGTCGGCTTTGTCGGCCTCGTCCGCCGCCGGTGCGGAGGAGCGGCCTATGCTGACGCGCACGTCGAGCGCGCCGGCCTCGTCGGAGGCGTAAATCCCCTCCGGCAGGTCAAGGCTCACGCTTATCATGTCGCCGTCGCTTAACGTCGAAGCGTCCACCGGCTTGGCGGTTATTTCGGATACGGCGGAAAGCGCGTCCGCGCTGCCGTAAATTTTGACGGTTGTCTGGTCGAAGGAAACGGTTTCCCCGGCGGGGACGTTATCGGTCGGGATAACGAGCGGCACGCTCTTTTCGCGAAGCACCGTGTACCTGACCTCGACGGACGAGGGCTCAAACGTCACATCGGAAATCGGCTTGCCGTTTTCGTCGTAGGCCGTCAGCCCGACGTTCACGGTGTTGCCGCGCGTCACGCGGCTGACGCTGACGCTTTTTGTCGAAACCGACGCCACCGAACGCACAAGGCTTTCGCCCCCGCGCACGGCGACCTCCGTCGGATATACGGTCGGCTCGAACACGCGGTAGCCCGCCGCCGGCGAGCCGGAAATTTCGACCGAAACGGGGAAGAGGTCGGTGGAGATTTTTTCGGCCGTAACGATAATGGAGTTGTGGCGCGCGCCGGTGACGTCCACGTTGCGCTTGTCAACCGTAACGTCGCAGGTCAGCGAAGCGTTGCCCGCGGCCTCGAGGGCCGATACGTCGAGCCTTGCGGTAATGTCGCCCACAACGACCTTTGAAAGCTCGCCCCGCCTGCCCTCGACGCGCACGTCCACGGTGGAGCGGTCCGTCGCGACGACGTAAAGGCCGTTTTGGTCAAGAACGTCCGCGCCGACAATCGTTATCGGCACGTTTTTTATCCAGCGGTGGGTGGTGGGGGTTTCTTGGTATGACACGAAAACCCACAAAATTATGGCTATAAGAACCGAGATTATTTTATAGAGGGTCTTGGAGCTTTTCACTTTTTCCACGACAGCAGCCCTCCTATAAGGTTTTTGCTTTTTGGCGCGGCGGCTTCCTCCGCGCCGATGCCGAGCAGCTTGTTAATGGCGCGTTTGAGCGGCTCCTCGGTGTAGTTGCGGCTCATGTCGCCGTCCACGGCTATGCTGATTTTGCCGGTTTCCTCGCTGACGACGACGACCGCCGCGTCGCTCGATTCCGACATACCTATGGCCGCGCGGTGGCGCGTGCCGAGCTCGCTGCTGAGCGATTCGTTTTTGGTCAGCGGGAGAATACACCTCGCGGCGAGTATCCTGCCGTCGCTGATTATGACCGCGCCGTCGTGCAGGGGAGTGTTGGGAATGAAGATGTTGATAAGCAGGTCGCGCGTCACCACCGCCCCTATGTCGCAGCCGGTGCGCGTTATGTCGCCTATTTTCACCTGCCGTTCAAGCACGATGAGCGCGCCGATTTTCATGGAGCTCATATAGGCGCAGGCGGCGGCGATTTCGCCGGCGATGTCGGTTTTGGTTTCGTCCTCGGAGATAAAAAAGCTCGAAAACCTTGTCCGCCCCACCTTTTCAAGGGTTCGGCGAAGCTCCGGCTGGAAAAGGACGACAAGCGCGATAACGCCGAACTGCATAACCGTCCGAAGTATGTAATTCACGGTGTTAAGGTGCAGCCCCTGACTTATCCACGTGGCGGCGATTATCAGAAAAACTGCCTTAATGATGGGCTTGGCGCGGGTTTCGTTGATAATGCCCGTCAGCTTGTAGCAGCCGTAGGCGATGATCAGTATGTCGATAAGGTCGGAAATCCTAAAAACCAAAAAGAAGCTTTGCAGTGAACTTATGACGCTTTGCAGCACTTTTCTCGCCCCCGTATTTTTCTCCTTCTATTATATAACAAAGCCCGAAAAATTGAAATAGGAACGGTATAATTGAAATAAAAACTTAACATTTGCGCCGCAAAAATACCGCGCGGACAGCGCGGTATAAATATTTCTCCGTTTTATATTTACCTTTTTTTGTCAAACGACACCGTAACGCTCGTGCCCTTGCCTTCGGCGCTCTGTAAGGTAATTTCGGCGTTATGATAAATCGCGCCGTGCTTTACGATTGCAAGTCCCAGTCCCGTGCCGCCGACCTGCTTTGAGCGGCTTTTATCCACGCGGTAGAAACGCTCGAAAACGCGCGATTTGTGCTCGGCGGGGATACCGATGCCTGTGTCGCGGACGGTGAGGTACGCCCTTTCGCCCGCGTCGTTTACAATCACGTCAACCGTCCCGTTTTCCTTATTGTACTTAATCGCGTTATCGCAAAGATTGTAAATCATCTCGTCGAGGATTTTGCGAACGCCGCACACCTCCGCGCTGCCGCCGATTAAATGCAAGCTCACGTATTTCTTCGCCGCCTCGCTTTTAAGGCGGTCTAAAATTTCGGCTGACAATTCATATAAATCGACGGCCTCCTTTTCGAGCGAGATATTTTTTTCGTCAAGCTCCGAAAGCTCTATAATGTCGTTCACAAGCGAAATCAGTCGCTGAGCCTCGTCGTAAATGGATTTTGAAAAATCCGCCGCCGCCTCGCGCGGAACGTCGCCGTTTTTCATAAGCTCCGCGAAGCCGGAAATCGAGGTGAGCGGCGTTTTCAGCTCGTGCGATACGTTCGCGGTAAACTCGCGCCGCGCCTCGTCGCGCCTTGAAAGCTCCTCAATCTGCCTTGAAATGGTACGCTTTTGGTCGGATATTTTTTCCAAAAGCGGAGCAAGCTCCTCGTAGGTTTCGTTGTTTTCGGGGTTTTCCAAGTCCAAATCGTTTATCGGCTTCACTATCGATTTCGACACCCGCGCCGTCAAGACCGCCGTCAAAATCAGCGTGGCCGCGAGAATGAACAGTATCGGCCGCAGAAGTACGAGAATAATCGCGACAACGGAATATTGGTTAGTCGAAACCCTTAAAATGCCGCCGTCGGATAATTTTACGGCGTAATAGAGGGTTTTTTCCGTAAGAGTTTTTGAATACCGCGCGCTCACGCCGGTTCCCGTTTCCATCGCCTGCCTGATTTCCTCGCGGTCGGCGTGGTTGTCGAGAGCCGCCGCGTCGGCCTGATTGTCAAAAATAACGGTTCCGTCGGGGCTTACAAGCGTTATTCGCCTGTCCGCGTCGTCGAGGCCGTCAAGGTAGGCCGCGCCCTCGTTCTCGACCGCCAGCGAAATGTAGTGCGCCTCGCTTTCGACCTCGCGCAAAATCTGCCGCTCGAACAAGTCGAACAATATACCCATAATCATGACTATTGCGGCGGCAAGTACGAGAAACGCCGTTAAAAACGAGGAGCGAAATATCTTTTTATTCATGTCCTTCACCGCCTATTTTGTAGCCAATATTTTTCACCGTTTTAATAAGACCGCCCGCCTCGCCGAGCTTTACGCGCAGATGGCGTATATGCACGTCAAGCGTCCGCGATTCCGTGTAATACTCGCCCCACACCCTCGCGAGCAGCGCGTCGCGCTCAACCACGCTCCCGTCCGCCTCGAGCAAAGCCATAAGCAGCGAATATTCCTTGTACGAAAGCTCCACGCCTTGGCCCGAAACCTCGATAATATGCTTGTCCGGGTTTACGTACAGCTCGCCGATTTTGTATTCCCTGCCCCGCGGCGCGGTTTTCTCGTATCGGCGCATTACGGCGCGGACGCGCGATATGAGCTCGGTCATACCAAAGGGCTTCGCGATATAATCGTCCGCGCACATATCAAGGCCCGTCACCTTGTCGAACTCGCCGCCCTTCGCGGTGAGCATTATAACGGGAATGTCGGCCGTGCGGGGGTTTTTTCTGAGCCTTGTAAGTATTGACAGTCCGTCCTCGCCGGGGAGCATTATGTCGAGCAGGAACAGCTCCGGCACTGCGCCCGAGAGCGCGCTCCAAAGATCGCGCGGAGCGTCGAAGCCGCGCACGCCGTAGCCCTCGCGCTCGAGCGCGTAGCTCACGAGCTTTCTGATATTGTCGTCGTCCTCGAGAATGTATATCATGTTGTATTCCTCC
>CANRER010000016.1 GCA_947629615.1 uncultured Clostridia bacterium
CCGAGGTTGTGGCCGAAACGTGGAAAATAGTCCGCGGCGAGTTCCCCATAGCCGTGTGGGAAACGTTGTACGTTACCGTTCTCGCGACGCTTTTTTCAATTATCATCGGCCTCCCGCTTGGAGTGCTGCTCGTGGCCGGCGAGAAAAACGGCGTTCTGCCGCTGCCCGCGTGGCTTATGCAAACCATCGGCGTTATAATCAACCTTTTGCGTTCGGTGCCGTTCCTCATATTGATGATTATGGTTTTCCCGCTGACGCGCCTTATCGTCGGTACGGTAGTCGGCACCCCCGCCACAATCGTGCCGCTTGTGATAGCGTCGTTCCCGTTCATAGCGAGGCTTGCCGAAAGCAGCCTGCGCGAGATAGACCCCAATATCATCGAGGCGGCCCAGAGCATGGGCGCGACGCCGTTTCAGATTATAACCAAGGTTATGATACCCGAAAGCGTGCCTTCGCTCATATCCAACGCCACCATCGCGATAACGACAATACTCGGCTACAGCGCGATAAGCGGTATCCTCGGCGGCGGAGGCCTTGGCAAAATTGCCATAAACTACGGCTATTACCGCTATAAGTACCTCATTATGCTCGCCGCGGTTGTCCTGCTCATACTTATGGTGCAGATTTTCCAAAGCGTCGGCGCTTATGCCGCCGCTCGCTCGGATAAACGCCTTAAAAACAAATAAAATTCGGGCCGCTTGCCGCGGCCCGTTTTTTACGCCATGCGTTAAATATCGTCAATATCCTCGGCCAAATTTATTATGCTTCGCCCTGTTTTTTTGGCGTATTTCATCGTTTGATACGCCCCGCCGTTTTCGCGCTCGACATAGAACACTGCCAAATCTGAACGGTCTACCATCGCTCTGTTGCGGATTTGTATGGCCGACTTGTAAAAGGCGGCGGCCGATTTGTCGCAGATTTCTATGTCGTCGTAATATTTATAGAAGTATTCTTCATTATTCAAAAAGCTTGCTTTGGCATACGGCAGCACGAGAACGAGCGAGGAGCCGGAGGAGCCGTGCGCCCGAAGGACTCGGCGGATAACGGACGCGGCAATAATGTCAAACTCTCCCTCGCGGCCTATAAGAAATTCGACGTATTCGTTTTTCCAAAGCAAATCTCGGACGATTTCTTCAAGCCTGCTTTCAAAACTTGTGCTCCAGTTAAAATCTCTGTGGCCAAAAAGACTGACGGTAAATATATCCATAATATGCCCTCCGTTTCGCGCCGTAAACAAAAAACCGCCCCGGAGTGGCTCCGAGGCGATTTATCATTGGCAGACGGCTATCGGGAATAGCAGATGAGAACGCGCGAAGGACCATAATTCATTGTTGAAACCGATACCCTCGCAGACTTCTCGCAAATTCGTTTGTGTGTATAGCCCTGCCCAACGACCAAAATTGATGTCCCGTATATTGCGGCGCCGCTCTATTATGCGCACAGCGTTTTATACGAAATAAAAAAGTGCGCGGTATGAGCCGCGCACCGAAAAATGCGAAGCTCATTACCGCTACGTAATTCCACATATACTCAAATGAATAAATTCTCAATAAATGAAACATTTACAAGAGCATATTAGGGAGAGCTCACATTTTTACCATAAGGTAAAAATGTTCCAAATATTGATAATTTATTCATTATAAATAATAAGCACACAAAAAACAGATGTGAAATTACGTAGCATTGTAATTATAGCATAAATTTAGGCGTTTGTCCAGCGATTTTTATATTTTTTCGGAGATTTTTTTGACGGGTATCAATTTCAAAAAATTTTGGCGCGAGTTTTCCCCGTCGCATTATGCGGAATTTATTATTGACTTTATCCCCGCAAAATGGTATAATTAAAAAAATGGTAAAAATATGTTTACGGAGGAGGAAAACCATGCTGAGCGAGAAGAAGGACCTCTTGGGCATAAAGGAGCTGACCGCAGGCGAAATAAGCGAAATCCTCGACCTTGCGGGGGAAATGAAAAGGGTGGTTCTCTCGAACGACAAAAAGCTCGACACGCTGAAGGGACTAAGCGTCGTAACGCTCTTTTACGAAAACAGCACCCGCACAAGGCTGAGCTTCGAGCTGGCGAGCAAGTATATGTCGGCGGCGTCGGCGAACATAGCCGCGAGCGGCAGCAGCGTGCAAAAGGGCGAAAGCCTGCTCGATACCGGCCATACAATCGACCGCATGGGTACGGATATTATCATAATGCGCCACCAGTCGAGCGGCGCGGCCTCGTTTTTGGCGAAAAACGTCAGGGCCGGGGTAATCAACGCGGGCGACGGTATGAACGAACACCCCACGCAGGCCCTGCTCGACGCGCTGACGATTAAGGAGCATAAGGGCGGCTTTAAGGGGCTGCGCGTGGCGATAATCGGCGACGTGCTGCACAGCCGCGTGGCGAGGAGCAACCTCTATCTGCTGAATAAAATGGGCGCAAGCGTCGCGATGGCCGGCCCAGCAACGCTTATGCCGAAGGGCGTTGAGGCCCTCGGCTGCGAAGCCTATACCGATGTGGACAAGGCCATAGCCGGCGCGGACGTGATAATCAACCTTCGGATACAGCTCGAACGGCAAAAATCCGCGCTTTTCCCCACGGTGAGGGAATACAGCGCGCGCTTCGGGTTGAACGAAAATCGGCTTGCGCTGGCCGCGCCAGACGCGCTCGTAATGCACCCCGGCCCCGTGAACAGAGGGGTTGAGATGAACAGCGCGGTTATCGACTGCGAACAGTCCTTTATCGACGAGCAGGTCACGAACGGAGTTTCCGTGCGCATGGCCGTGCTCGACCTGCTGACAAGGAGGAAAAGAAATGCTGCTCATTAAAAACGGACATCTCATCGACAAGCTCAACGGACTTGACGGCATAGCCGACATTCTCATCGACGGCGGCAAAATTGTTGAAACAGGCGAAAATCTCTCCGCCGAGGGGGCCGAGGTTTACGACGCTTCGGGCAAGTACGTGGCCCCGGGACTTATAGATATGCACGTGCATTTGCGCGAGCCGGGCTTTGAGTATAAGGAGGACATCGAAAGCGGCTCGCGGGCCGCTCAAAAGGGCGGCTTCACCGCCGTGTGCTGTATGCCGAATACCAAGCCTGTGACCGACAGCGCGGCTGTGGTGAAGTTTATCAAGGCCCGCGCCGAGGAGGTCGGGCTGTGCAAGGTATACCCAATCGCGGCAATCACTAAGGGAATGCAGGGCGAGGAGCTGACCGAAATGGCGGAGCTTAAGGACGCGGGGGCCGTTGCGGTTTCCGACGACGGCAAGCCCGTCAAAAGCGGCGGCGTTATGCAGAGGGCGATAAAGTACGCCTCGATGTTCGGCCTGCCGGTCATCAGCCACTGCGAGGAAATGAGCCTTATGGACGGCGGCGTTATGAACGAGGGCCTCACGGCCACAAGCCTCGGTCTGCGGGGAATATCGCCCGCCGTGGAGGAGATAATGGTGAGCCGCGACATAATTATCGCCGAGCACGAGGGCCTGCCCGTACACATAGCGCACATCAGCACAAAGGGCAGCGCCGAGCTTGTGCGGCAGGCCAAAAAGCGCGGCGTTAAGGTGACGTGCGAAACCTGCCCCCACTATTTCACCCTCACCGAGGAGGCCGTGGGCGACTTTGACACAAACGCCAAGATGAACCCGCCCCTCCGCACAAGAGAGGACGTTGACGCGATAATCGAGGCCATAGCCGACGGCACGGTGGACGCAATCGTGACCGACCACGCGCCGCACCATATCGACGAAAAACGGCTGGAGTTCGAGCTTGCCTTAAACGGTATAATCGGCCTTGAAACAAGCCTCCCGCTCGGGATAACGAAGCTTGTCAAAACGGGGAAGATCGCCCTTGGCGACCTGATTTTCCTGATGAGCGCGGGCCCCGCGAGGATACTCGGCCTTGAGGCGGGCGAGATAAAGGCGGGCCGCGCGGCGGATCTCACGATTTTTGACCCGAACGAGAAATTCACCGTTGACGTTTCCTCCTTCCAAAGCAAAAGCAAAAACTGCCCCTATGACGGAATGGAGCTTTACGGAAAGGTTTATAATACTGTATTGGACGGAGTGGTTAAATAATGGACAAACTGATAGAAGCCATAATCGCGAAGGACTACAATCCCACCGTGGCCGGGCTTGACCCGAAGCTCGACTACGTTCCAGAATTTATCCTCAAAAAGCACCTCGGCGCGGACGACCCCTTCGCCGGGGCCGCCGAGGCGTTGTTCGAGTTCAACAAAACGCTCATCGACTGCCTTTATGATATTGTTCCCGCCGTAAAGCCGCAGTCCGCCTATTACGAGATGTACGGCATAGAGGGGCTTAAGTGCCTCAAAAGAACGATGGACTACGCCCAAAGCAAGGGTATGTACGTTATCCTTGACGTAAAGCGCGGCGACATCGGCGCAACGGCCGAGGCCTACAGCCGCGCCTATATCGGCAAAACCGACATTGGCGGCAAGGCCGTCCGCGCCTTTGGGCCGGACGGCATTACCGTAAATCCCTACCTCGGCACCGACGGGCTGAAGCCCTTTGTTAAGGACGCCGAGGAAAACGACAAGACCGTTTTCGTCCTTGTCAAAACGTCGAACCCTTCGAGCGGCGAGCTTCAGGACCTTGTAGTGGACGGGGAGCGAATATACGAAAAAACGGCGGCCCTCGTGCGCGGCCTCGGCGAAACGAGCGTCGGTGCGCACGGGTACAGCAATATCGGCGCGGTGGTCGGCGCGACCTATCCCGAGCAGCTGAAGGAGCTGCGCGAGAAAATGCCGAACACGTTTTTCCTTGTGCCGGGCTACGGGGCGCAGGGCGGCAGGGCAGAGGACGTGGCCCTCGCCTTTGATAAGAACCGCCTTGGGGCAATCGTCAATTCGAGCCGCGGAATAATGTGCGCCTACAAAAAGGGCGACTGGCGGCCCGAGCAGTTCGGCGAGGCCGCGAGGGCCGAGGCCGTGCGTATGCGCGACGACATACTTTCCCACGTGAAATAAGGGGTGCGAAATGAAACAAGACTTAAAATGCGCCATTATAGAAAGACGCGTGCTTTCCTCCGGACAGGTGGAGCTTATACTGGATAATCCCCGCCTCGCCGACGAGGCGAAGCCCGGCCAGTTCGTGCATATAGCCGTCGAAAATGGCAAAAATCTGCTGCGCCGCCCGATAAGCATATGCGACGCGGAAAACGGCAGAACACGCATAATTTTTGAGATTAAGGGCGAAGGCACAAAATGGCTCGCTGAGCGCGGCGTGGGCGACACGCTGACCCTTATGGGGCCGCTCGGGCGCGGCTTCGACCTCGACGCGGGCGGCAGGGCCTTCATCATCGGCGGCGGCATTGGCGTTTTTCCGCTTTATATGCTCACCAAAAGGCTGAAGGAGCCGAAGATTTTCCTCGGCTTCAGGAATAAGGACATGGTTGTCATGGAGGACGAGTTCGCCGCCCTCGGGAAAACGCTCGTCGCCACCGACGACGGCAGCTACGGCGCGAAGGGCTTCGCGATAGATCTCGCAGAAAGGGAAATTTCCGACTGCGGCGTTATCTACGCCTGCGGCCCCAAGCCCATGCTTAAGGCCGTTAAGGCTATGGCCGAGCGCCACGGCGTGAGGGCGCAGCTGTCTATGGAGGAGCGCATGGGCTGCGGGATAGGCGCGTGCCTCGTGTGCGTGTGCAAAACCACCACGGGCAACCGTCAGGTCTGCCTTCAAGGCCCGGTGTTCGACGCTAAGGAAATAATTTTTGACTGAGGAGGGCGAAAGGTGAATACCAAGGTCAATTTTTGCGGAATTGAATTTAAGAACCCCGTGCTCACCGCTTCGGGCACCTTCGGCTTCGGGCTTGAGTACGACGAATATTACGATATATCCGAGCTCGGCGGCATAAGCGTCAAGGGGCTTACGTTAAAGCCGCGCGAGGGCAACCCTACGCCCCGCGTGGCCGAAACCTACGGCGGTATGCTGAACAGCGTCGGGCTGCAAAACCCCGGCGTGGAGGTTTTCAAAAGCTATTATCTGCCAAAGCTCAAGGCCGAAAAGACCTGCCGCGTGATTGCGAACATCGCCGGAAGCTCCGTCGAGGATTACGCCGAGATGGCGAAAAGCCTTGCCGGGACGGACGTCGATCTTCTGGAGGTCAACATAAGCTGCCCCAACGTCAAAAGCGGGGGCATGGCCTTCGGCACCGACGCGGCGAACGTGGAGGCCATCACCCGCGCCGTCAAGGCCGAGGCGGATAAGCCCGTTGTGATGAAGCTCAGCCCCAACGTCACCGACATAACCGAAATGGCCCGCGCCGCCGAGGCGGGCGGAGCCGACGGAATTTCGCTCATCAACACGCTTATGGGCATGAAAATCGACGTAAACACCCGCCGCCCCGTTCTCGCCAACGTCAAGGGGGGCTACAGCGGCCCGGGCGTCATGCCGGTGGCCGTCAGAATGGTGTACGAATGTTCCAAGGCCGTCGGCATACCGATAATCGGCATGGGCGGCATAATGACCGGCGACGACGCGGTGGAGTTCATGCTCGCGGGCGCGAGCCTCGTCATGGTCGGCCAATTTTGTCGATCCGCTGGCCGCCGTCAAGGTAAAGAACGGCATAACGGACTATATGCGCCGCCACGGGATAGACGACGTGAACGACCTTATAGGGGCCGTTAAGGCATAATTTGTTACGGAGATGATTTGATTGAACAGCGAAAACAAAGAAAAATTCTATATCACCACGGCTATAGCCTACACCTCGAAAACGCCGCACATCGGCAACACTTACGAGATTATTCTGACCGACGCTATCGCGCGGTTTAACCGCTATATCGGCAAGGACGTGTTTTTCCTCACCGGCACCGACGAGCACGGCCAGAAAATCCAAGAGATAGCCGAGGCCGAGGGCATAACCCCGCAGGAGCACGTTGACAGGATAGCCGGCGAGATAAAGGACATCGCCGATATGCTGAACATCAGCTACGACAAATTCATACGCACCACCGACGATTACCACGTCAAGGCCGTGCAGGGCATATTTAAGCGGCTTTACGAGCAGGGCGACATCTACAAAAGCGAATACGAGGGCTGGTACTGCACCCCGTGCGAGAGCTTTTGGACGCAGACGCAGCTAAAGGACGGCAAATGCCCCGACTGCGGCCGCGAGGTGAAAAAAACCAAGGAGGAGGCGTACTTCCTAAGGCTTGGCAAATACCAAGACAGGCTGATGGAGTATATCGACTCTCACCCGGACTTTATTCAGCCCGAATCGCGCAAAAAGGAAATGGTGAACAACTTCCTCAAGCCCGGCCTTCAGGACCTCTGCGTCAGCCGCACGAGCTTTTCGTGGGGGATACCCGTCGAGTTCGACCCGGGCCACGTGGTTTACGTTTGGATAGACGCGCTCTCGAACTATATTACCGCCCTCGGCTACACCACGGGCGAAAAGGGAGAGCTTTATAAAAAATACTGGCCGGCGGACATTCATATTATCGGCAAGGACATTCTGCGCTTTCACACCATATACTGGCCCATCATGCTGATGGCTCTCGGCGAGCCGCTGCCCAAGCAGGTTTTCGGCCACCCGTGGATGCTTTTCGGCGAGGAAAAAATGAGCAAAAGCCGCGGCAACGTGATTTACGCGCAGGATATGGTAAGGCGCTTCGGCGTTGACGCGGTAAGGTACTATTCGCTTCACGAAATGCCCTTCGCGCAGGACGGCAGCATAACCTACGACGTGTTCATGAGCCGCTATAACAGCGACCTCGCGAACACGCTCGGCAACCTTGTCAACCGCACTGTGGCAATGGTGAACAAGTACTTTGGCGGCGAGATACCCTCCGGCGCGGTGACGGCGGAGCCGGACGACGACTTAAAGACCGTCGCCGTCGGCGCGCTCGGCAAAATCAAGGCCCGCATGAAAACCCTCCATGTGGCCGACAGCCTTGACGAAATCTGGGCCGTTGTCGGCAGGGCCAACAAGTATATCGACGAAACCATGCCTTGGGTTCTCGCCAAGGACGAGGCTCAAAGGCCGCGCCTCGGCACGGTTCTTTACAACCTTATCGAAACCATAAGGATAATCGCGTCGCTGCTCACGCCCTTTATGCCCGATACCGCCGCGAAAATCGCGCGGCAGATAAACGCAGTCGACCTTTCCTGCGAAAACGCCGACAGCTTCGGCCTAACCGCCGCCGGGGAGAAGGTGGGCGAGGCGGAGCCTTTGTTCGCGAGAATAGATATTGAAAAAACGCTCAAGGAAATCGAGGACAGCCTTCCCGCGCCCGAGGCCGCCGCTCCCGAGCCGGAGCATAAGCCCGAAATTGACATCGAGGCCTTCGCCGCGTCGGAGCTGCGCGTCGGCAGGGTGACGGAGTGCGAAAAAATCAAAAAATCGAAAAAGCTTTTGAAGCTGCAAATCGACCTCGGATACGAAAAGCGGCAGGTCGTCAGCGGCATAGCCGAGCATTATTCCCCCGAGGCTATGGTGGGCAAGAGAGTGGTCGTCGTCGTGAACCTGAAGCCCGTTAAGCTGTGCGGCGAGGAGAGCCGCGGCATGATACTCTGCGCCTCCGAGGGCGGCAGCTTAACCGTCGTCGCTCCCGAGGACGATATACCCCTCGGCAGCGAGGTGCGCTAAAATGTTCGACACCCACGCTCACTACGACGACGAACGCTTTGATGAGGACAGGGCCGAGCTTCTCGCCTCGCTGCCCGAAAAGGGCGTCGAGCTGGTAATCAACGTCGGCTGCGACATTCCTTCCTCCGAAAAAAGCGTCGAGCTCGCCGAAAAATACCCCTATATCTATGCCGCCGTCGGCGTTCACCCGCACGAGGCGAAGGGCTTCGGCCCCGAGGCCGAGGCGCGGCTGCGCTCCCTCGCGGGGCATGATAAGGTGGTGGCGATAGGCGAAATCGGGCTCGATTACCACTACGACCTTTCGCCGAGGGACGTTCAGCGGACGGTTTTTGCCCGCCAGATTGGCCTCGCCAAGGAGCTTGGCCTTCCGTTTGCCGTTCACGAAAGAGAGGCCTGCAAGGACTGCCTCGACATTTTGAAGGCCGAGGGAGTGGGCGAGAGGGCCGGCGTTATGCACTGCTTCAGCGGCAGCCGCGAAACCGCGAAAATTCTGCTCGACATGGGAATGTACCTCTCCGTGGGCGGGCCTATCACCTTTAAGAATAACGTAAAAACCGTGGATATGGTTGCCTACGCGCCCATCGACCGCCTGTTTATCGAAACCGATAGCCCGTACCTCGCGCCGGAGCCGCGCCGAGGCCGCCGCAACGACAGCTCGCTTGTGCGCTATGTGGCCGAAAAAATAGCCGCCGTCAAGGGCATGGACGTTTCGCGAGTCATAGAGATTACAACCGAAAACGCGAAAAAATTTTTCCGTATCGGTTAAAATTGCCGCCGCGCGGGCATAAAATAGCATCGGGGTGATATTTACGGAAAACAAAAAATGCCGGTGCTATGTTACATACGCCTTTGAAATGGACGAAATGCCGCCGCTCCCGCCGCCGCGCGGGGAGGCCGCCGTCGCGCGGCAGGGCTTCGAGCCGGAGTGGTTCCTTAACGCGAAATTTCCCGAGGACGAATTTTGGGACGAGAATGACGAAATAAAAGAATAGCGAACGAGCGCCCCCACGGGCCGGCGGAAAACGTCGGCGCGCGGGGGCGTTTTGGGAATAAAATTCAAAAAAAGTTAATAAATTTCAAAAAATATATTGCAAAATTTTCCGACATGGTATAAAATAAAAATTGAAGTACAACTATAAGGAGGAAAAACAAAATGGAAAAACTGTTCAAGCTCAAAGAGCACGGCACAAATGTCCGAACCGAAATAGTGGCAGGTATTACCACCTTCCTCGCGATGGCGTACATACTGGCCGTTAATCCCAACTATCTCGGCGGCATAGAAGGGGCCAGCCCCTCGGCGATATTTACGGCCACGGCCATATCCGCGGCTATCGCCACGCTGTGCATGGCCTTCTTCGCCAACTATCCCGTTGCGCTTGCCTCTGGCATGGGGCTTAACGCCTTCTTTGCCTTCACGGTTTGCGGCGCTATGGGCTACAGCTACAAGGTGGCTCTTACGGCGGTTCTTGTCGAGGGTATAATCTTTATGCTTCTCTCGCTTTTCAAATTCAGGGAAGCCCTCGTGAACCAGATCCCCGCTAACCTGAAGCTTGGCATAACGGCAGGCATAGGGCTGTTTATCACGATAATCGCGCTGATAAATTCCGGCGTTGTTATCAATAACGACTCCACTCTCGTCGGCGTAGGCGACTTCGCCCGCCCCGAATTTGTGCTGTCTATTGTCGGCCTTGTCATCATCGGCGTGCTTCACCATTACAAGGTCCCCGGCTACATTCTTCTCGGCATTCTTGCCACGTGGCTGCTCGGCATTGTGGCCCAGCTCGTCGGCTGGTACGCCGTGGATCCCGCGAACGGCGTTTACTCGCTCATACCCAGCTTTACGGCCTCCAGCTTCGCGGCCCCCGCTATGTTCCAATTTGACTTCGGCTTTGTGAAGGACAACCTCGCCTCATTCCTGTTCGTTGTCTTTACCTTCCTCTATACCGATATTTTCGACACCGCCGGTACGCTTATCGGCGTGGCCGAAAAAGGCAACCTCCTCGACGAGGACGGCAAACTGCCCCGCGCGGGCGGCGCCCTCATGGCCGACGCGGTCGGCACTGTTGTCGGCGCGTGCCTTGGTACCTCCACGGTTACGAGCTACGTTGAATCGAGCGCCGGCGTTGCCGCGGGCGGCAGAACGGGCCTCACAGCCGTTACAACCGCCGTTATGTTCCTCATTTCAATAATTTTCGCGCCGATATTCTTGGCTATTCCGTCCTTCGCGACAACCCCGGCCATGCTCTATGTCGGCCTGCTCATGCTCAGCTCCGTTAAGAAGATGAGCTTCGACGGCGATATTGCCGACGTTATAGGCGGCTTCCTCGCAATCGTTATCATGCCCTTCACCTATTCCATCGCCACTGGCATTATGTTCGGCATGATAGCTTGGGTCGTTCTCAAGCTTTGCACCGGTAAGGTTAAGGACATCAGCCCCATAATGTGGGTATCCGTTGCACTGTTTGCAATTTATATCGCGACGCAGGTAATGAATTAAAGGAAGGGTATTTATCCGTATGAATTCGTATAAAATGACAATCGCGGGCGTTGAGCGCGAGCTGCCGCTTTTCCCTGTCGCAGGCGGGCTGCAAATTGCCGCCTTCATCATGTTCGGCGACGTTGAGGTCACAAAGGCCTCGGCGAAGGCTCTGCTTGAAAAGGCCCCCGAGCACGACATTATGCTGACGGCGGAGTGCAAGAGTATTCCTCTTGTTTATGAAATGGCCCGTCAGGAAAAGGCCGATAATTACATCGTTGCACGCAAGGGCGAAAAGCTTTATATGCGCGACGTGCTTAAAACGCCCGTCCACTCCATAACCACCGCCAACGAGCAGATACTCTGCATCGGCGCGGACGACGTGGAGGCCATAAAGGGCAAAAAAGTCCTCATTGTGGACGACGTTATCAGCACCGGCGAATCTCTCGCCGCGCTCGAGGAGCTTGTGACAAAGGCCGGCGGGAATATCGTCGGCAAGATGGCCGTTTTGGCCGAGGGCGACGCCGCCAAGCGCGACGATATAATCTTTCTTGAGCCGCTGCCGCTCTTTGATGTTGCCGGTCGTCCTATCGTAAAATAAAAGGGGTCGTCAAAAAACTCACTCTGTAGTGTGGACGCACAGGGGCCGGCCGAAAAAATCGTGCAGAATGGACGAAAATCAGCTCGCGCAGGAGGCTTTGGCCGACGAGCAAGCACTCCCGACGGCGTACATAGGTACGCCGAGGGTGATTTTCGTTCATAGTTCAAGGGCTTAAAATGCAGAAAATCCGCTCAAAACGAGCGGATTTTCAACATTAATATATTGTTTTTCAGTAAATATATAATGCTTAAAGCGGCATTATATCAATTCATTCAGCCCTTGAACGCTCTGCGCGTATTTTTTAACGGCCCCTTAACCCAGTCAGCTCAAGGACGGCTTCCCAAGCGTCGTCGCGGCCAAGGTCGGTTTCCGCGCTGAAGGGGATAAGAATGTCGTCGTCGCCGAGGTCGAGGGTGTAATAAATTTCGTCGAGGCGCTCGCTCAGTTTTGTTTTGGCTATTTTATCGCATTTCGTGGCAAAAACCAGCGCGTAGCCCTGCGCCGCCTTTATCCAATTCAGCATGGAAAGGTCGTCGGCGGTGGGCTTGTGGCGGGCGTCCACCAAAAGGGCCGTGCATTTTAATTGCTCGCGCGAGGAAAGGTAGGTTTCAATCATCGCGGCCCACTTTTTCTTTTCCTCCTTGCTCACCTGCGCGTAGCCGTAGCCGGGCAAATCGACAAGGTGAAGGCAGTCGTCGATATTGTAAAAATTGATGGTGGCCGTTTTGCCGGGCTTGGAGCTTGTGCGGGCAAGGCTTTTGCGGTTCAGCAGCCGATTGACAAAGCTGCTTTTGCCCACGTTGCTCCGCCCCGCGAAGGCTATCTCGGGGAAAGTCGAGGCGGGGTACTGCTTCGGGCTGACGGCGCTGATTGTGAGGCTTGCGTTATGAATATTCATGGCGCGGAGCCCTCCTGTCCATGCGAACGTCAATCTCGGGAAGGACGGGCTTTGACCCCGCCGGGAGCAGAGCCTCGCGCAGTACCTCGCGGCAGTCGCCGACGGGAATAAAGCGCACGTTGTCGCTCACGCAGGGGGCGAGGTCGGCGCGGTCCTTCAAATTGGCCGAGGGAATAATTATCGTTTTTATGCCCTTGCGGTAGGCCGCGAGGGATTTTTCCTTCAAGCCGCCGATGGCCAGAACCCTGCCGCGCAGCGTTACCTCGCCGGTCATGGCTATGTCCGAACGGACGGGCCTGCCCGTCAGCGCGCTGGCGAGGGCGGTCGCTATGGTAATGCCCGCGCTGGGGCCGTCCTTCGGCGTCGCGCCCTCCGGCACGTGAATGTGTATGTCCTTCGTTTTGTAAAAATCGGGGGCTATCATCAGCTCGCCGCTCACCGAGCGCACGAAGCTGAGCGCGGTGCGGGCGCTTTCCTTCATAACGTCGCCGAGTGAGCCCGTAAGCTCAAGCTTGCCGCTGCCCTCCATAACGCTTACTTCGATTTCGAGCGTGTCGCCGCCAATACTCGTCCAAGCGAGGCCGTTCGCGACGCCAACGAGCGGACGCTCGTTTTTGTCGGCTTCGAGGTACTTGCGCGGCCCGAGGTACTTTTGCACGTCCTTCACGCCGACCGTAACGCTGCGCCGCCCGCCGGCTATCTCGGCGGCGACCTTGCGGCAGACGGCCTTTATTTCGCGCTCCAGCTCGCGCACGCCCGCCTCGGCGGTGTAGCCGTCGATTATTTCGTCAAGTACGCCGTCCTTGATTTTGAGCATGGATTTTTTCAAGCCGTGCTTTTCCATCTGCTTCGGGAGCAGATGACGCGCTGCGATTTCGACTTTTTCGTCGTGTGTGTAGCTTGAAAGCTCGATTACCTCCATGCGGTCTAGCAGGGGGCGGGGAACGGTGTCGAGCGTGTTGGCGGTGGTGACGAACAGCACACGCGAAAGGTCGAACGGGAGCTCGAGAAAGTTGTCGCGGAACGAGGCGTTTTGTTCGCCGTCGAGCGCTTCGAGCAGAGCCGCCGCCGGGTCGCCCCGTCCGTCGCCGCTTATTTTGTCTATCTCGTCGAGCAGTATCAGCGGGTTCATCGACTTTGCCTGCTTAACCGCCGCCACAAGCCTGCCGGGCATCGCGCCCACGTATGTGCGGCGGTGGCCGCGTATCTCGGCCTCGTCGCGCACGCCGCCAAGGCTCATACGGGCGAAGCTGCGGCCCGTGGCCTCGGCCAGCGAGCGGGCGACAGACGTTTTGCCCACGCCCGGAGGCCCCACAAGGCACAGCACGCTCCCGGCGGGGTCGCCGGTGAGCTTCAGCACGGCGAGCTGCTCTATTATGCGCTCCTTCACCTTTTCAAGGCCGTAATGGTCGCGGTCAAGTATCTCCCGCGCGGCGGCTATATCGGAGTTTTCGTCGGTAAAGGTTTGCCACGGCAGCTCGAGTATAAGGTCGAGATAAGCCCTTGAAACGGCGTTCTCGGGCGAGCCGGGCGCCAAATGATCCATTCGCGCGACCTCCTCGAGCGCGGCCTGACGCACGTTCTCGGGGAGGGAGGCGGCGGCGATTTTATCGTAATATTTATCGCTTTCCTCGGTTTCGCCAAGCTCCTCGCGTATGGCGCGTATCTGCTCGCGCAGGAAGTAGTCGCGGTTGTTCTGCTCCATCTGCTCGTTCACCCTGTCGAGAATGACGGATTCGGTTTCAAGCACCTTCAGCTCGGTCGAAATCATCTCGATAAGGCGGCGTATCCTTTCCGATACGCTCAGCGTTTCGAGCAGCTCCTGCTTATCTTCGCAGCGTATAAGCACGTTGCCGGCGAGGCTGTCGGCCATGACGGACGGCTCGCAGCGGAAAATCATGTTGAAAAAGCTTTCGGGCGGTAGCCCAGCGTCGTTTGGCATACGGAAGGCCTTAAAGGCTTCCACAAGGCTCCGCAGCCTGCGCACCGAGGCTTCGAGGAAAATTTCGTCCGCGTCGTTCACGCTGTTTTTGTAAACAGCCGTGGCCGTGGGGAAGGGGCCGTCGCCGCAAAAATCAATCATAGCCGCGCGGGTAATTCCCTCGATATGTATTCTTATGCCGCCGTCGCCAAGCTCGATTTTCTGCCTGATTTTCGCGACGGTTCCGAAGGAATAGAGGTTTTCTTCGGTTATCTCCTCGAAAAATTCGTCCTTCTGCGAAACGAGGAAAATCGTTCTGTCGCCCCGTAGAGCCTGCTCTACGGCGGTCACAGATTTTGTTCTTGCCACGTCAAAGCTGAGATTCATGTAGGGAAAAACCACCGGGCCGCGAACGGCTATCAGCGGAACGGTTTTTCTTCTGCGGGTTTCTCTTGCCATTTTCACAAAGCCTTTCTTTATTTTAATAAACACATTATACCCGCTTTCGGCATAAATGTCAAGCACAAATATGCGTTGGCGGCGGCGAAAGAATAATATGTTTTTTGCAACATAATAATTGACATTCTTAAAAAATTATAGTAAAATGTAGAAAGTAAAATTTTAACGGAGGAATGAAAAATGGCAAACGACACCTATCAAAGCCCTCTCAATTCAAGGTACGCCAGCCGCGAAATGCAGTACCTGTTTTCAAACGACATGAAATTCCGCACATGGCGCAGGCTGTGGATAGCCCTTGCCGAAACCGAAAAGGAGCTCGGCCTGCCCATCACCGTCGAGCAGATCGACGAGCTTAAGGCCCACGCCGACGACATTAACTACGAGGTGGCCTTGGAGCGCGAAAAGGCCGTCCGCCACGACGTTATGAGCCACGTTTACGCCTACGGCGTGCAATGCCCCAAGGCGAAGGGCATAATCCACCTTGGCGCGACAAGCTGCTATGTGGGCGACAACACCGATATTATCGTTATGACCGAGGCTTTGCGCCTTATCCGCAAAAAGCTTATCAACGTTATCTCGCGCCTCACGGATTTCGCGATGAGATATAAGGATATGCCGACGCTCGGCTTCACGCACTTTCAGCCTGCGCAGCTGACCACCGTGGGCAAGCGCGCCACGCTGTGGATAAACGACCTCGTTATGGACCTTGAGGACTTGGACCACCGCCTCTCGAAAGCGAAGCTGCTCGGGAGCAAGGGTACGACCGGCACGCAGGCGAGCTTTCTTGAGCTTTTCGAGGGCGACCACGAAAAGGTTAAGGAGCTTGACCGCCGTATTGCCGAAAAAATGGGCTATAGCGCGGTGTTCCCGGTTTCGGGCCAAACCTACGCCCGCAAGCTCGATACACAGACGCTGAACGTTCTCGCGGGCATTGCTCAGAGCGCGTATAAGTTCAGCAACGATTTGCGCCTGCTCCAGCACCTTAAGGAGATGGAGGAACCTTTTGAAAAAAGCCAGATCGGCTCGTCGGCAATGGCCTATAAGCGTAACCCCATGCGCAGCGAGCGCATATCCTCGCTCGCGCGGTACGTAATTGTGGACGCGCTGAACCCCGCCATTACCGCCTCGACACAGTGGTTCGAGCGCACGCTGGACGACAGCGCGAACAAGCGTATCAGCGTGGCCGAGGCCTTCCTCGCGACAGACGCAATCCTCGAAATTTACATCAATATCACCGAGGGCATGGTCGTATATCCCAAGGTTATCGAAAGCCGCATAATGAGCGAGCTTCCCTTCATGGCTACCGAAAATATCATGATGCAGGCCGTGAAGAAGGGCGGCGACCGTCAGGAGCTGCACGAAAAAATACGCACCCTTTCGATGGAGGCGGGCCGCAACGTGAAGGAGAACGGCGGCAAAAACAACCTTATCGAGCTGATTGCCGAGGACGGCGGCTTTAACCTCGACGTTGAGGCCCTTAAAGCCATACTGAGGCCCGAAAACTACGTCGGCCGCGCTCCCGAGCAGACCGAGGAGTATATAAACGGCGTCGTTAAGCCCATACTTGAGGAAAATAAGGAGCTTCTCGGCCTGAAAGTGGAGCTGAACGTGTAATATTCTTAATCTTTTTTAAGATTTATTATTTTCAAAAAAAAACATGGAACTTTTTCCGGAGCCGCTCCGTCTATACTATATACTGAAGTATAGGAGGAATAGTATGAAAAAGCTGATTTTTGCGCTTTTGGCGGCGTTTATCCTCGCGGCCCCGGCCTTCGCCGCCGAAGCCGAAACGGCCTCGCTCCCTTCGTTCAAGGTCACGCTTAACGGAGTTGAGGTGAAAAACGAATACCGCGAGTACCCGCTGTTTGTTTATAACGGCATAACCTACTTCCCGATGACGTATTT
>CANRER010000017.1 GCA_947629615.1 uncultured Clostridia bacterium
GAGGAAAAAATAGGCGGCCAGCACCGCGAAAAGCAGCGTCATAAGGAAGCCGGTGACGTTGCCGAGCCCCGAAAGCAGCTTTACCGCCAGAGAGCGCAGCGCCTCGGCGAGCTGGTCGCGGAAGGCCTCGAGAAATTTCAGCGGCAGCGAGCCTCCTCCCTCCGCCCCGAGGCGGGCGTAAAGCTCGGGCAGGCGCAGTCCGCCGTCCACTGCCATTATGAGCAGCACGGCCGTTACGCCGAGGGCCACGGAGCAGAGGAAGGCGAGCGAGAAAAAGGCCGCCGACCCGCGCCTCAGGCCGTGCGCTGCCATGCGCCTGACCGGGGCGCGGCACAGCAGATAAAGCAAAAATCCAAGTAAAAACGGGGCCAGAAGCTCCGCCGCCCGCGGCAGCAGAAGCAGCCCCAGAAACGCAAAAACAAAACGGTTCATATAATCACCTAAAGGTATTATTGAACCGTTTTTCAACATTATTAAAGGTAAATACTGCCCTAACGGCGGCTTTTCAGCTCGGCGTAGACGTCGTTAGGCGTCATGCCGCGCTCGGCCAGCATTACGATGAGGTGATACAGCAGGTCGGAGGTTTCGAGGGAGATCTCGGCGGGCTCGTCGTTTTTGGCGGCGATTATGGTTTCGCTGCACTCCTCGCCCACCTTTTTAAGGATTTTATCTATGCCGCAATCCAAAAGGTAGTTGGTGTAGCTGCCCTCCTTCGGGTTTTCCATGCGGTTCTTCACCACGGCGAAAACCTCGTCCAAAATATGGGCGTTGGGCGTTTCGCGGGCCTCGGCGAGGCCGCCGTTTTCCTCCCTGCGGAAGAAGCACGAGCGGTTGCCCGTGTGGCAGGCCGGGCCGGTTTGGTCAACCTTTATGAGCAGGGCGTCGGCGTCGCAGTCGAGCAGTATCTCGCGCACGTTCTGAAAATGGCCGCTGGTTTCGCCCTTGTTCCACAGCTTACCTCGGCTGCGGCTGAAAAACCAGGTGCGGCCCGTTTCGAGCGTTTTTTCGAGTGATTCGCGGTTCATGTAGGCGAGCATAAGCACCCGGTCGTCCGAGGCGTCCTGCACAATGGCCGGCACAAGGCCCTTTTCGTCAAATTTTACTTCGTCTGTAAGCATTGTTTTTCCCCTTATCTGTATTTGTTCACAATCTCGGCCAAGTTGAGCCGCCCGGCGTAGAGCGCGCGCCCTACGATAACCCCCTCGACCCCGGTTTTCGACAGGGCCAGCAGGTCGTCCTCGCGGCCGACGCCGCCGCTCGCGATGACGTTGAGGCCGGTTTTTTCGACCATATTCGCCATGGCGCGCACATTCGGCCCCGAGAGGGTGCCGTCGGTGGCGATGTCGGTGAAAATCACCGTTTCAACGCCCAGCGACTTCATTTCGAGAGCCAACTCCACGGCTGAAACGCGGCTGGTTTTCGTCCACCCGTCGGTAGCGGCGTAGCCGTCGCGGGCGTCGATGCCCACGGCGATTTTGGCCCCGTGGCGGCTCACGGCCTCGCCCACCATTGACGGTTCCTCGACGGCGGCGGTGCCGATGATGACGCGGCTGACGCCCCGCGCGAGCGCGGCCTCGACCTGTTCGATTGTGCGTATGCCGCCGCCCTGCTGAACCGGCACGCTCACGGCGGAGCATATCTCGGCTACGGCGGCGAGGTTTTCGCCGCCCCGCCGGGCCCCGTCCAAATCCACAACGTGTATGTAATCGGCCCCCGCGGCCTGCCATTTTTTTGCGACCTCGGCCGGGGACGAGGCGTAGACGGTTTCGTTTTCGTAATCGCCCTTAAGAAGGCGCACGCAGCTTCCGCCGCGTATGTCTATGGCGGGATAAATTCTCATGTCGATCTCCTGTTTAATATAAAATGAAAAAAGTTGTGCCGCCACAACTTTTTCGCCGTAATCAGCCCCTGAACATAAAGCCGCTGATAGCCTCCTCCAGCTTTTCAACGTCGTCGCTGAAGGCCCGCAGGGTTATTGGGCGCGACAAATCCAGCGAAAAAATGCCCATGATGCTTTTCGCGTCAACGACATATCTTCCGCTCACGAGGTCCAGATCGAAGTCAAAATCGTTGATGGCGTTCACGAAGTTTTTGACGTCGATAATCGTCTTAAGAAAGATTTCGTAGCTTTTCATAAACATACCTCCAGAAAGCATTATACTACAAAAAATCAAAAAATCAACCTGTGTAATGTAATTGTAATAAAAAGTTTACATGGCCAATGCTTGGCAGATTGCACAAAAACCCTCAACCAAATTTATAAGAATTGACGGGAAGAAACAACTGTACTTTTTGGCGAGATTGTGGTATAGTATAAATGTGTAATATTGCGGGACAGGTGCGCCCTTTTCCGTAAATGCCGTATATATTTATAATGTACTAATTTTTCAAGGGGGAATTTCAATGAAAATCCGTAGGACTATTGCACTCTTGACAGCGCTCGCGATGATCGCTGCCCTGGTGCCTGCAATGGCCTTGACCGCCTATGCCGACGAATCGGCCGACTATCTTATTATGGCCGACGGCAAGACGGTTTATAAGCTTGCCAGCGCAAATCTGCTCGCCGACGGCTCGTTCGAAACCGACGCTTGGGCCGAGCAGCTCACCGTGGGCAAGAACTACGGCAATGCGGGCAAGGAGTATACAAGCCCCATGTCCGAGCACGTCGGCGGCAGCAGCCCCGTGTGGGCGCGTTCGCGGCTGACCGCGCTTGCCGAGGACGGCATTTGGGCTCTGCGCCTCGTGAGCGACAAATCCTCCACGGGCAACGGCATAACCGACGCCAATAAGCCGGCTTCCATAAAGCATTACATAGTCAACGAGAGCAGCGAAAGCAAGATGTACTACGCTCGCTTTTACGCTAAGTCGGGCTCCGGCTCGAGCAGCCTTACCTTCGCCCTTTCCGCCGTCAACGATACGGACGACGGCTCGAGCGGACGCAGCGTTACGCTGAACGATAAGAGTTGGACGCAGGCGGACGGCATCGTGACGGTTAGGCCCGGCGAAAATATGCTTCTCAACATATATTCCATCGCTGTCGGCACCTATCTTGACGGCTTCGAGATTTTCGAGGTGTACCGCGACAGCGCCTGCTCCAAGTTTACAAAATGCCTTGAAAAATGGAACTTCGACGCGCAGCACCCGAACGGAGAGGTGATTTCGCAGAGCTTTATGCTGCCCACCTCCGCGGGCGACGCGAAGGTTACATGGGCGAGCTCGCGCCCCGATGTGCTCCGCGCGGACATTCGCAAGGGCGAAAAGCCCATGGCCGTTTACACCGCTCCCAACGAGGATACCGAGGTCGTTCTCACCGCGACAATATCCTACGAGGAATTTAACGTTACCCGCGAGTACAGGCTCGTCGCCAAGGGCATAGCCGACGACGTGCGCGCAAAGCTGCTCGCCTCCGTTCCTTACGGAATTGACCGCACCGTGCGCCTGCCCTCCACCCTCGAGGGCTACGGCGGCAGCGTTGTAAGATGGTCGAGCTCCGCCCCCGAGGTCGTGTCCGACACGGGCGTTTATAAGGACCCGGGCTATCAGGTTGAGCTTACCCTTACCGCTACCTTCACTTGGGGCGACGCGGTGATAGTTTACCCCGTGAAGGCCGTGGCCGGTATCAAATCCTCCCTTATAAGCAACGGCTCCTTTGACCTTGCCCGCGACCTTGACAACGGAACCAAGGAAATTTTTGGCTGGACTGTCGGCGTGGAGGGCGTAAACAGCCGCAACGGCGGCACGCAGCCCATGACCACCGCCAACTTCGACCTCGTTCAGGAACAGGAGGTCGATGAAAACGGCAGGGCTTATACCAACCAGTTTATCGTTTCCAAGGGCCATGGTAGCCTTGACAGCCCCAACTCTATCCGTAAATACGTTGCGCTGACCCCCGGCAAGCGCTATCGTCTGAGCTATAAGTACCGCTACATGGGTACCGGCGTCAGCGAGGATTTTTATATGGGCGCATACCTTGTGGGCAGCAACGGCACGGAGGTTGCCAAGGATCCCACCAGTTCCTTTACGTCCGAGTTCGGCGAAATATATTATAAGGACGGCACACAGTGGGCAAGCTCCGCCGTGACCGCCGAGGACGGCTGGCAGACCGTCGAAACAATCCTCTCCCCGCAGGAGTATAACAGCTACCTTCTCATCGCGGCCAAGTGGCTCAACAGAAATACACAGACCGACGGCTCGACCCAAAATACCGACGGTCGTTGGGCCTTTGACGACTTCGTGCTTGAGGAGTTTGACGCCGGCTACACCGCCGATGTCACCATTGAGTACTACCCCTACGGCGACGAGGCCTTCGCCCTTAAAGAGCCCCGCGTTCAGGCGAATGTGTACGGCGATTCCGTATACACCGCCACCGCCGAGGATAAGAGGGATATAACCGTCGCCGGCAGAACCTACCGCTACGACCCCAATGTAAGCACAGACAGCGTTAAGGTCACTGAAGACGGCGAAAACGTGATAAAGCTTTACTTCCGCGTTCTTCAGCTCACTGACGTTACCGTCAACTACGAATTTTTCGATAAGAACGGCGACCCCGTAGACATAGGCATGGCCACGAGCACCATTCAGGCCTATAAATATTTTGAAAACGAAATCCCCGGCTCCGCTATCGGCGGCAAGGTCGGCGTTATCACCGTAAACGGCAGGCAGTATATCTGCGATAACCCCGATGACAAGATTGTTCCCGGCGACGACCCCGAGCAGAACAAGATAACGCTCGTGTTCAGTGAGCTTAACAACCTTATTCCCAACGGCTTCTTCAGTAACGGGCTGAGCGGCTGGACTAACCGTAAGGTAAGTGCGGGCCAGCCCTCGGGCGGCTCCATCGCGATGGACAGCGAGCTCGGCGTGAACGCGCTGACAATCGCCACCGGCGGCCGTGACGCCGACAACGCCATCGGTACCGTTTGGAACGTTACCAAGGGCAAGCGCTATCACCTTTCCTTCTGGGTAAGCGGCGGCAAGCCCGAAGAAAATAACTATGTGTACAATCAGATTACCGACGCGCGTAAACACTTCAAAGACGATGACGCAAATTCCTCCTACGACGCATCGGGTAATACGATACTGGCCTACGGCAGAGATATGGTTGGCAACGTTTGGACAAAAATGGAAACCGACTTCGTTGCCCAAACCGATATGCTGTTCTTCGTAAGCGGCTGGTCTAACGGCGAAATGAAGTTCGCGGGCTTTATCCTTACCGAGAACAGCGGCGACTTCACCACCGACGTAACCGTCAACTACCTTGACAGAGAAACCGGCGCCGCGCTCAAAGCGCCCAGAACCGTGACCGGCCTCGAGGGCTTCAACGACGGCAGCATTTCTTACAGCGCCACCTCCGACGATAAGAACGACATCACCTATAACGGCCAAACCTATACCTACGACCAGAGCAGCAGAGATACCGTCAACCTTGGCCCCTCCAATAACGTAATCAACCTTTACTTTGTGGTTTCCAAGGCCGTATCCGCCACCGACATCGTTGTTGACGTCGAGGCCGGGCAGCAGACCTATAACCTTCCCTCGCAGGTTGACGTACTCTATAACAGCGGCCAGACCAAGAAGGTCGCCGTTACATGGGGCGAGCGTCCCGAGCTTGAGCCCGGCGACATCGTTGAAATCGCCGGTGAGGCCGACGGCGTTCCCGTTAAGGCTACCGTAAGAAAGTTCTACGCCGGCGACGTCCGTCTTCCCGACGATTACGCCGATTACCAGTGGATAGGCAGCGGCACAAGAAAGTACGCCGTTGCGCTTGATGCGGCGAATATTGTTACCAATCCTCAGTTCCTTGAAGATGCAAACGGCTGGACTAATCGCCGCCCCGTCGATCAAGACACGAGCATAGCCAATGCCACCTTCACCGAGGAAGCCGGTATCAACGGCAAGATTATGAATATCTCCACCGGCGGACGCGCGGCCGCAAACTCTATTGGCACCGTATGGCCCGTAACGAGCGGAAAGACTTATTACTTGTCGTTCCAAGTCGGCGGCGGTAAGCCCGACGGCAACAATGAAAAGTATAACGTTGTTTCCGATGCCCGTCAGTCCGTGACTGACGGTGGTACGACCGGTTGGGACGCTTCCGGGAATACTCTGATAGCCTATGGCCACGATATGACGGCCAATAAGTGGAACCTTATGGAAACGGTATTTACCGCCACGACCGATATGGTATTCTTCGTAAGCGGCTGGGTCAACAATATCAAGCTTGCCGACTTCAAGCTTTACGAAATCGTTGACCAGAACAAGTATTTCGATTCCGAGGCCAGCCCGCTGGCTGTTAAGATTGACGTTGACCTGAACGGCGTTGTTGTCGATACCATTTATGTTGATAAGGACGGCGAGGTTCCCAATCTTTCCTCCAAGTACCCCGACTGCTCGATTGACGATTCCAATGTCGATACCTCCGTTCCCAACGCCGGTACGATATACGTTGTCGATCCCACAAAGTCCACCACGCTCAACATCTCCAACGGCAGAGCGGTGCTCGGCGCGGTAGGCGAAAATGTTGTCGGCGTTGTGGTAATCGTCCAGTACGACGCCAACGGCCGCGAGCTTGCCGTGAACACCTACGACGTGGACGTTAAGGACGGCGAGTTCAAGAGCATAGACTTCTCGCTTTCCGGCGGAGTTAAGTCGATCAAAGGAATGCTTCTGGATTCCAAAAACAATATCCGCCCGCTTCTCAGAAGCGTCGTTTACAACAATTTCTGATAAAATCTTGTCGAGGGGCTGTCAACCGACAGCCCCTCTTTTCAAAGGAGCCGCCTATGGAGTATATCCGTTTGTCACCCGAAATCGAGCGCGAGATTATCCGCCGCGACGGCGAGCCGCTCAAAACGCTGCGCCGCGACATGAGCCGCGACAGGGCTACCGCGCAGCGGCCCGCCTATATCCGCGACGTCGAAAAAATCCTCAACCACCCCTACTACAACCGCTACAGCGACAAAACGCAGGTTTTTTCGTTCTATAAAAACGACGACATCACCCGCCGCGGCCTGCACGTGCAGCTCGTTTCGCGCATTGCCCGAAACATCGGCCGCCTTTTGGGGCTCGACTGCGACCTCATCGAGGCTATCGCCCTCGGCCACGACCTCGGTCATACGCCCTTCGGCCACGCCGGCGAACGCTTTTTGAACGAAATCTATCACCGCCGCACGGGGCTGTATTTCCGCCACAACATACACAGCGTCCGCGTGCTGGACGATATTTTCCGCCTGAACATAAGCCTTAACGTGCTTAGCGGCATTCTTTGCCACAACGGCGAGTTGGAGCTTGGCGAGTACCGCCCGAGGCCGCTTTCCGGCTTCGACGAGTTCGACGCGCTCGTTGCCGCCGCCCGCCGCGACCCTGCCGCCGCCGACGCTCTTGTGCCGAACACCCTCGAGGGCTGCGTGGTGCGCGTCAGCGACATAATCGCCTATGTCGGCAAGGACCGCCAAGACGCCGAGCGCGCCGGCATCCGCCGCGACGAAGGCGATTATAACGCCCGCTTTATCAACAATATCGTTGTGAATTTGGTGGAAAACAGCTTCGGCAAGGATTACCTTAAAATGGAAGATAAGTATTTTCACCTGCTCTCCGGCGGCAAGCGCGACAATTACGAGAGCATTTACGGCCTGCCCGAGCTGAGCGGCCGCTACGACCGCGAAGTCCGCCCCCTGTTCGAGCAGCTTTACGACTACCTTTTGGCCGACCTCGCCAACGACGGCGGGCTGGTGCGCCGCCACCATATAAATTACGTAAACCGCCGCCGCCGTTATTACGGGGCCGACGAGCCGTACGAAAAAACGACCCCGCCCGACGATATTGTGACCGACTACATCGCTTCCATGACGGACGATTACTTTATCGACCTCTGCGCCCGCCTGTTCGACGGAAAAATCAAGTATGTCGGCTATTTTGATGGGCTTGACAACTGACGCCCGCTCGTGGTATTATATTACTGAAAAAACATCAAAGGAGAATTGCTATGGACAACAAACGCCTGGCGGAGCTGCTGTTCCCCGACGTGGACAAAGCTCCCGAGGATTACGAGGCGATGTATCCCCCGCGCGCCCTGCCCGAGGGCGCGAAGGTGACGCGCCTTGGCCCTTCGCCGACGGGCTTCATACATTTGGGCAACCTCTTCGGCGCGATAACCGACGAACGCCTCGCTCACCAGAGCGGCGGCGTGTTTTTCCTGCGCATTGAGGATACCGACGAAAAGCGCAAGGTCGAGGGCGCGGTGGACGTGGTTATCGACACGCTGCGCTATTTCGGAGTGGAGTTCGACGAGGGGGCCGTCAAGGACGGAGAAAAGGGCGATTACGGCCCATATTTTCAGCGGCAGCGGACGCATATCTACCACTGCTTTGCCAAAAAGCTGGTGGAGGAGGGCCGCGCCTATCCCTGCTTCTGCACCGAGGACGAGCTTGCCGCCATGCGCGAAAGGCAGGAGGCCGAAAAGGCCAATTTCGGCTATTACGGCAAGTGGGCCGTCCACCGCGACGCGCCGCTTGAAGCCATTGAGCGCGACCTCGCCGCAGGCAGGCCCTACGTGCTGCGCTTCCGCGCGCCCGAGTCCGAGGGCAGGTACTTCAAAATTAAGGACGCCATTCGCGGCGAGCTTTCGATGCCCGTGAACGACATGGATTTCGTGCTGCTCAAGAGCGACGGGGTGCCGACCTACCATTTCGCCCACGTTGTGGACGACCACCTTATGCGCACCACTCACGTGGTACGCGGCGAGGAGTGGCTGGCCACGCTGCCGTTCCACGTGGCTCTGTTCGACGCTCTCGGCTGGAAGCCGCCGGTATACTGCCACACGGCCCAGCTTATGAAAATAGACGGCGGCGTAAAGCGCAAGCTCAGCAAGCGCAAGGACCCCGAGCTTTCGCTGGATTACTACAAGAACGAGGGCTACCTCCCCGGCGCGGTGTGGGAGTACCTCATGACGGTGCTGAACTCCAACTTTGAGGAGTGGCGGCTCCAAAACCCCGCCGCCCCCATCGGCGATTTCAGGTTCAGCCCCGGCAAAATGGGCGTGAGCGGCTCGCTTTTCGACTTGGATAAGCTGAACGACGTAAGCAAAAACTACCTTGCCGCCCTCGACGCGCAAACGGTTTACGACAGCCTCACCGCGTGGGCGAAGGAGTGCGACGGCGATTATTACGCCCTGCTGACGCGCGACCCGTCCTTTACCCTCGCCATGATCTCCATCGGACGCGGCGGCCCCAAGCCCAGAAAGGACGTCAGCCACTGGCGGCAGTCGAAGGAGTTTTACAGCTTTTTCTTTGACGAGCTTTTCCGCCGCGAGGATCCGTGGCCCGAAAACGTTCCGCCGGAGGACAGGGCCGAAATACTGCGCCGCTACGCCGAAGGCTACGACCACGGCGACGACCAGAGCGTTTGGTTCGACAAGATACGCGCCATCGCCGAGGAGCTTGGCTACGCTCCGCAGCCGAAGCTTTACAAAAAGAACCCCGAGGCCTATAAGGGCCACGTGGGCGACGTCAGCGCGGTAATTCGCGTGGCGGTGACGGGTCGGCAAAATTCGCCGGATATTTGGGCCGTTTCCCAAACGCTCGGCGAGGAGCGCGCTATGGCCCGCGTGAAAAACGCGATTAACTCGATTGATTAATATGAACAAGCCGGGCGGCCATTGGCCGCCCGGTTCGCTTTTACCCGATTATTTCCTTTGCCATGCCGACAAGCTCGTCCTTGGCTATGTTTTCGCCGCCGACATAGCTTATCCAGTACAGCCGTCCGTCGTCAATCCACTCCACGGACTTTTGGTGCTTGACGGCGATTGTCTGATTTTCGCCGCCGATGTACGAAAATGCGGCCTTGCTCTCGCCGGAGGCTATCTCCGCCCTGTCCTCGTCCGAAACGTCATATTCGCCGAAGCTGAAGGAATACTCCCCGGCGGCGAGGGCCGCGCTGTCGGCCTCGGTTATCTCGAAATTGTCCGGCACAAGAAAGAACGTGGAGGCCGTGTAGCGTATGTCGAGGCCGTTGTAGCTTTCGGCGACCTCGCCGGAGAGCTCCGCGTCCTCGCCCACGGCCTCGCGGGTTATGAGCGAAACATAGCTGCCGCCGCGCGAGTACTCGCACGAGAACGAATCGTACCCGTCGATGTGGCCGCCGTCCGCGTCGAATTGGTCGTTGTGGGTGACGAAGCCGCCGGTGTATTCAAAGCCGTTCGAGAATTTTTCCACCGCCTTGTACGGGTAGCCGAAGCGGCGTTCAAGCTCGCTTTGCGAGGGCAGCTCCGTAAAGTCCGGCTCGGCGTTCGTCCAGCTCGTCTGAAAGGCGATGAGCGAGCCTGCCGCCGCGCTGACGCAGAGCGCGGCCGCCGCGGCGATAATTACCGCCGCCGCCCGCGCGGGCCTATGGGCCGCCTTTTTCTCGGGCAGAGCGTCGAGCGCGTTCGTCATGGCGCGATGAAAGCCCTCGGTGGGTTCGAGATAGGTTTTATCGTTATTATTCATTCCAATCGCTCCTTCAAAAATTTTCTTCCCGCCGCGAGCCGGCTTTTCACCGTGCCGCGCGGGATTTTAAGTATGGCTGCGGTTTCGGCTTCGCTGAAGCCCTCTATGTAAAACAGCAGCACCGCCGCGCGTATCTTCGGCGGCAGGGCCGCCACGGCGCGGTATAGGTCGGAATAGTCCTCGCGCTCGGGGGCGGGCAGGCCCTCCGCGTTATCGAGGCCCACCTCGGCCCCGCGCCGCCGAAGCCGCTTTTTGCACTCGTTTATGAGTATGCGCACCAGCCACGTTTTGAAATATTTTTCCTCCCGCAGGGAGCCCAGCCTTTGCCACGCCGCGAGCAGCGCGTCGGCGACGGCGTCCTCGCAGTCGCTTTCGTTTATCAGCATTGTTTTCGCCACGGCGTAAAGCGTACGCTCCGCGGCGAGCGCGCCCCGCGCGAAGTCGTCCTTGTCCATTCTGTCACCTCGTTTCCCGTTTCCGATGCCGGCGGCCGCCTTGGTCGTTCAATAATTAGATGCGCCTCGGAGCAAAAAGGTTCAAAAAAATCGGGCCGAGGCCCGATTTTTCAAATTAATTCGCCCAGCACCCTGCCCTCGGCGCGGCCAATCAGCCGCACGGGGCGTATCTCGCCGGTCAGGTCGGCCTCGGAGGGAACGAAAACCCGCGTATAGTTGCCGGTCAGACCCTCGGCAAAGCCGTTTTCGGTCTTTTCAAACAGCGTTTCGGCCTCCGGGCCGAGCTGCCCGTTCTCGAACTCCTCCCGAAGCTCCGCCGCAACGGCGGAAAGCCTCGCGGCCCGCTCCTCCCGTATGCCGTGCGGGAGCTGCGGCAGCCTCGCGGCGGCGGTGCCGCGCCGTTCGGAGTAGGGGAAAACATGAATATTCGCGAATTTCGCGGCCCGCGCAAAGGCGAGGGTTTCGGCGAACTCGGCCTCGGTTTCGCCCGGGAAGCCGCAGATTATATCCGTCGTGACGGCGCACCCCGGCATGGCGGCTCTTAGGGCCTCCAAAACCGATAGGTAGCGCGCGGGGGTGTATTTGCGGTTCATTCGCTTTAGCACGGCCTCGCTGCCGCTTTGCAGCGAGATGTGGAAATGGCGGCAGAGCTTTTTTTCCGCCGCCGCGCGGGCGATGAAATCGTCGGTAAAGGCGCGGGGGTCTATACTGCTTATGCGCACCCGCTCGATACCCTCCACCGCCGCCGCCCTCTCGATTGCGTCTATCAGCGCAAAACCTCCACCGTCCTTGCCGTAGGAGGCCACGTGAATGCCCGTCAGCACGATTTCGCGAAAGCCCTTTTCCGCCAAGCGGCGCGTTTCGGCCACAATGCTGTCCATCGGGCGGGAGCGCACCGGCCCGCGGGCGTAGGGAATTATGCAGTAGGAGCAGAAATTGTCGCAGCCGTCCTCGATTTTCACATAGGCGCGGCAGCGTTCGCAGCTTCCCTCGCCCTCCAGCTCCTCGTATTCGCGCTCACGCATTATGTCCACCCGCGTATCGGGCTTTTCGCCCCGCAGCGCGGCCTCGGCCAAATCGCAAATCCTGTGGCGCATGGCCGTGCCGATAACCAAATCCACTTCCGGCATGGCGCTTACCTCCTCGAAGGCGGTCTGCGCGTAACAGCCGGTGGCGATGACGAGGGCATCGGGGTTCAGCCGCTTGGCGCGGCGCAGCATTTGGCGGCTTTTCCTGTCGCCGATGTTTGTCACGGAGCAGGTGTTCACGACGTACACGTCGCACGCCTTGTTAAACGGGCAAATCTCGGCCCCGCGCTCACGGAACAGGGCAGCGCAGGCGTCGGACTCGTACTGGTTGACCTTGCAGCCCAGCGATAAAAAGGCCACGCGCATGGCGCGCCCTCCTTTCATTTATGGTAGGTTTCGTTCGCGTTTATCTTATAACAGCGGTATATCTGCTCGGCCAGCACCAGCCGCGCCAGCCGGTGGGGCAGGGTTATGCGCCCGAGGCTCAGCCTTAGGTCGGCGCGTTCCTTCACCGCGTCGCTCAGCCCGAGCGAGCCGCCTATAACGAAATTCACGGCGGAGGCCCGCTGCGATACGTCCGCGAGCTTCGCGGCCAGCTCCTCGCTCGAAAGCTCCTTTCCCTCCACGCACAGGGCCACCGTGTAGCCCTTGCCGAGCGTCCGCAGTATGTCCGCGCCCTCGGCCTCGAGCACGGCGCGTTCCTCGGCGGCGGAGGCGTTTTCGGGAATACGCCGGTCGGCCAGCTCGGTGATTTTGAAACGGCAGAACCGCCCGAGCCGCTTGGCGTACTCGTCAACCGCCTCGCGGAGGCAGGCCTCCTTTATTTTGCCGACGCAGATAAGCTCAACGTTCATTTTAAGCCTCCAAAAACGGGCTCGGCTCGTAACGCCCCGCCACGCCCAGCCTCATGTCGGAGCCAACCCTCCCGCCGGCCAGCTCCACGCTCGCCTTGACGGAGCCGAAGGCCATTTCGGGAGTGTTGTTCTCCTGCGAAAGATGCCCCAGCAGAATTTGGCGGCAGGGGCCGTCCTCTGAGAGCAGCCTCGCGCACAGCGCGCCGCATATGCGGTTCGACAAATGCCCCCTGTCCGAGAGTATGCGCTGCTTCAGCGGGTAGGGGTACGGCCCGTTTATAAGTGTCTGCTCGTCGTGGTTGGCCTCCAGCACCATAAGGTCGGAGCCTTTTATATTATCGTATATGTACCTGTCCACCTGCCCGAGGTCGGTCGCCACCGAGGCGGTTCTTTTGCCGTCGCTGACGGTAAAGCCGAGGCTTTCGGCGGCGTCGTGGGAGGTTGCGAACGGGAAAACTATCGCGTCGCCCACAGAAAAAGGCACATCCGCCTTAATGTAGTGAATGTGCTCGTCAGGGACAGCGCCTATCTGGCCCGCCATCGCGTTCCACGTGCCAACGCTGGCGTAAACCGGCAGATGGAAGCGTCGGCTCAGCACGCCCACGCCCTTTATGTGGTCGACGTGCTCGTGCGTCACCAAAACCGCCGAAAGCTCCGCCGGGTCCACCCCAACGGAGCAGAGCCTGTCGGCGGCGGCCTTGCCGGCTATCCCGCAGTCTATTAAAATTTTTGCGCCGTCCGCCTCAATGAGGACGGCGTTTCCGCTGCTGCCCGAGGTCAGCGTGCAAAGCTTGAGCATTTAATCACCTAAACCTCGTAAACTCTTTCTATGCTCGCCCCGATAGAGCGGAGCCTGCTTTCGATGCAGCTGTAGCCTCGGTCGATATAGTGAGGGTCGTTGATAACGGTCTTGCCCTCGGCGGCAAGGCCGGCAATTATCATCGCCGCCCCGGCCCGCAGGTCGGTGGCGCGGACGGGAGCCCCGCAAAGGCGGCCTCCGTTGATGATGGCGCTCTTGCCCTCAACGCGAATATCCGCGCCCATTCGCTGAAGCTCGCCTATATATTGGAAGCGGTTTTCCCAAACGTCCTCGGTCATAATGCTTGTCCCGCTGGCGGTGGAAAGCAGCGCCACCATCTGGGGCTGCATATCCGTGGGAAAGCCGGGGTAGTAGTTTGTTTTCACGCGGACGCCGTGAACGTCGCCGTCGCGCTCCACGCGAATGCTGTCGTCGTACTCCGTCACCTTAACGCCCATTTCCTCAAGCTTGGAAACCACCGATTCCATGTGCTTTGGTATAACGTTTTTTACCAGCACGTTCCCGCCGGCGGCCGCCGCCGCGAGCATGAAGGTGCCGGCCTCTATCTGGTCGGGGATTATGCTGTATGTTCCGCCGTGCATTTTTTCCACGCCGTTTATGCGTATAACGTCGGTGCCCGCGCCGCGCACGTTTGCGCCCATAGTGTTGAGGAAGTTCGCCACATCTACGATGTGCGGCTCTCTCGCGGCGTTTTCGATAACGGTGCGCCCCTCGGCGAGGGCCGCCGCGAGCATGATATTAATTGTCGCGCCGACGCTGGCCGTATCGAGATATATGTTGTTGCCCTTAAGGCCTTCCGCCGTGGCGATTACCTGCCCGCGCACGGTGGCGACCTGCGCGCCGAGGGCGCGAAAGCCCTTTTCGTGCAGGTTTATCGGCCTCTGCCCGAAATTGCAGCCCCCCGGAAGGGCCACCTCGGCCTTGTGCAGCCGCCCGAGTAGCGCGCCCAGCAGGTAGTACGAGGCGCGCATACGGCTTGCCATGTCGTAGGCGGCTATATGGGTGGTGAGCCGGCTGGCGTCGATGGATATTGTCGTTTCGTCGATATGCTCCACCTTCGCTCCGAGATAGCTCAGCATCTGCGTTATAAGCTTCACGTCCTTAATATTTGGCACGTTTTCTATCCGGCAAACGCCGTCCACAAGCAGAGCGGCGGGAATGACGGCCACGGCGGCGTTTTTCGCGCCGCAAACGTCGATTTCGCCAAAGAGCCGTTTTCCGCCGATTATCTCTAACTTTTCCAAATATCACACCACCAATCAAAGCGGAGTTGTCCATAATCATCTTACATTATATAACATCTCGGGCAAAAAATCAAGCATATTTTGAATAAATGTTGAATCGGCCACGAAAAATATTTTTTGAAAATTAAAAAAAACTATAGACACAACTCAAAAAAAGTGGTAAAATATAATTAATAAATTGGGGTAAAGCCCCAAAAGAGGAGGTAACATTATGGATATGGATGGAATGATGAAAAAGCTGGGCGACGCCTTCAACACCGCCCGCGACAAGGTTTTGGATCTCACCGATAAGGCCGGTAAAAAGGCCGGCGAGGTTTACGATGTTGCCAAGCTGAAAATTCGGCTGAACGACATCCGCCGCGACATCTCGAGCCTTTATAAGGAAATCGGTCAGGCCGCCTATAACGCCCGTCAGGCCGGCGAGGACGTTTCCGCCGCCATAGGCGAGAAGTGCGGCGAGATCGAGCGTCTTTACAGCGAAATGGAGGAGCTTTCCAAAGAGGTGGAGCAGGAAACCGGCGAGATAATGGACGCCTTTGCCGACGACGAACCCGCCGATGAACCCGCGGCCGAGCCCGCTCCCGTCGAAACCGAGGTCGTTGACGAGCAGCCGAAGGAGTAAGTCCCTGCCTTGGCAATCTGTATAAAACAATTCTCACAAATTTATGCAAATTGCCGAAAATATAAATTTCGGGCAAGTTTTGCAAAAAACTCTTGCAAATTTTCAATCTTATGATATACTTATAGTATGTAATGAGTGGACGTGGCGTCATTGTGCCTTGAGGGTGGCACGGGCGCCGCTGCCCGAACATCGCAAAAAATTACATTTTTATTCCACTGTGAAAGGAGACCCCCAAAATGAAAAGTTTGTTTGGCAAGATCCTCGCCGGCGCGATGGGCTTTGCCGCGGCTGTCAGCATGACGGCCTTCGCCGCCGCGACGATTGACGAGGCGGGCGTAACGGTCGAGGTCGATAAGACCGCCAAGAGCGTTGTTGTTTCCGGTAAAATCGCCGGGCTCGACGCCGCCGCCAACGGCCAGGCCACCATTCTCGTGCTTCCCTCGGATAAGTCCCTTGCCGAAGATTTCGCCGATGCCGATATCATGCATATCGACCAGGACAGCATTAGTGCCGACGGCTCGTTCGAGTTCAGCTTCACTCTGAACGACACCCTTATTAAGGATAACAAGGTGTTCAACGTGTACTGCGGCGGCACCGACGTTACCAATCCTTATTCGGGTAATGGCAAGATTGATCTCACCCCCGAAGCCGCCGCGAGCTTCAAGCTTGTCGGCAAGGTAACCGTTCTTCAGGGCGCCGATGCCGGCAAGGTAGTCGCCCAGATAAAGAACACTACCACTAAGGCCAACGCCGTTGCCGGCACAGGCGACGAAAAGAACGTTGGTACATACACCCTTACCGTTGATAAGGCGGGCCAGTATACCGTTGTTGTTGGCCGCGAAGGTTATCTTTACAGAGAAATCGCCGTAAACGCCACCGATGCGGAAACTACGGTTCCCGAAACGGTTCTGCTTGCCGGCGACGAAGTAAGCCGAGAAGCGGTAATCAAGAAACTCATTGCGATACAGTACGTTCGCAACGATATGGACTT
>CANRER010000018.1 GCA_947629615.1 uncultured Clostridia bacterium
CATTTGTTTATTCATGTTTCTATTTTACCATATTTTTATTACTTTTTCAACCCTTTGATTCTGTGCGGTATTGCCTTTATTGTATTTCTGGAGAACCTGCAGGAATTTTTAAGTGCAGAGCTTTGTGAAATAACAGATAGTACGGTTTCTTTTCCGGTTGGATTATTGCAGTGGGGGGGGGGAATGTGTAAAAATATATTTTATGCACTATAGTTCATTTTCCGAGGCAAAGCAAAAATGGGATGAACGTAAGAAAAGAGTGGATTATGCCAATCTTGTAATTCTATGGCTAATTCCATCTAATCTAACAAACGAAGATGTAATTCGATTTGAACATTTGCCATATAAACGGAAATTTTTAATTACATATGAAAACCCGAGCAACAGCAAAAATATCATTGTAAATCGAGTATTTCATAAAAAGTATTTCCCCGGAAAAATATTGACATATCCGTCGAAATTTTCCATTAAAAAATACATGGACGAAATTGACTATGTCAGTATTTTAAATTCTGAACCATAACTTATGATTGGATGTAGAGGAAAGAATCGCGGATGCTTTTTTAAGGCTACGGCACAAATAGATACTTATAAATACAGCATTGATATTTCTGATTGCCAAATTTATTTTGCAATATTTATAAAGTTTTTACATGTTGCATTTTAGGCGATAATGTGGTATATTTTATCCATGAGATTTTGTTCTGCTTCCTCTGTTTTTAGAGAGGAATAGATTGCAATAGTAAAACCATTATACCACAAGGAGTTCAAGGTCTCAATTTTCATTTAATTTTGCAATATGATAATTATGAAACGGAGGGCCGAAGATGAAAATTCTCGCTTTTGATTACGGCGAGGCGCGGATAGGCATGGCCGTCAGCGACGCTATGGGTATATTGGCGACTCCGTTGGAAACAATATCTGAAAAGGGCCGCGAGGCGCAGCTTGCGAAAACGGCCGAGGCCGCCGAGCGCGAGGGCGCGGAGCTGCTTCTGTTCGGGCTGCCGAAGCGCATGGACGGAACGCGCGGCCACAGGGCCGATTACACCGAGGACTTTGCCAAGGAGCTTTCCGCGCGGACGGGCCTGCCCTACGCCATGTGGGACGAGCGGCTCTCGAGCGCCGAGGCTCACCGCCTGCTCGAAGCCGGCGGCGTAAGCGGTAAAAAGCGCAAGACCAAGGTGGATAAAATCGCGGCCGTAATAATTTTGCAGGGCTATCTCGACGCCCACAGCTAAAATAATGGAGGTTAGGAAAATGGCGGAAGAACCGAAGGATTTGATGGAAGAAATCGAGGAGGATTTCGAGCTGCTCGACACCGTTGAGCTCGACGGCGAGCTTTACTTCATGCTCGTACCGGCGACCGACAGCGACGAAATCGACGGCGAGGTGTTCATCATGCGCCGCGTTGAGCAAGACGGTGAGGAAATGCTCGAGGCCGTCGAGGACGATGAAACCTTTGACAAGGTTTACAATATTTTCAAGGAAAAAAATAAAGACGAATTTGAATTTTTGGATTGATTTTTTCTTATCTCTGTGTTATACTAATATCAGATAAAGATAACGCGCCCTGCGGTGTGCGCTATGATGGATTTAATTTAACCAACACATTTATAAAGGGAGGCTGATAAAGCCGTGGCGTGCATGCCTGCACCTTCGGGTAGTAGGAAGCCCAGGAGCGGTTTTGAAGCCACCCACCTGCTAAGGCAGGTTAAATATCTTCCATCGGGAAAACGGCATTGCGGGGTTTTTACAAAAAGCGAAGGGAGCCTTAACGGCTCCCTTTTTCGCAGGGCGGCTGTTATTCCCGCCCGTTCCAGCAATATGTGCAAAGCTTATCCGCGTCCACCCCGACGGACTTTATCATGTCGTCAAGGCGGTGATAGCGCAGCGACGTGAAATGAAGCTTTTCCTCAATCCGCTTAACCATAGTCTTATACTTCTCACTGTCCGGGTCGGCGTACTCCTTCAGCGTTTCGTCGGAGGGGTCCTCGCCCTCAAGCTCCTTTATCACCCTTCTGGTGATAAGCTCCATCTCGGAGGTGGAGCGCGAGAAATTCAAATACTTGCAGCCGTACAGCAGCGGAGGGCAGCCCGTGCGGATATGCACCTCGCGCGCGCCGCTCTCGTAAAGAAATTCCGTCGTTTCGCGAAGCTGCGTTCCGCGGACGATAGAATCGTCGATTAGCAGCAGGCTTTTGCCGTCGATAAGGTCATGTATGGGAATGAGCTTCATTCTGGCGATAAGGTCACGCCGGCTTTGGTGCGTGGGCATAAAGGAGCGCGGCCAAGTGGGCGTATACTTGACAAAGGGCCTCGCGAACTGCACGCCCGACTCGTTCGCGTAGCCGATGGCGTGGGCAATGCCCGAATCCGGCACACCGGCGACAAGGTCGGGCTCGACCTGCTTGTCGTCGTGCATGGCGAGGTATTTTCCGCAGCAATAGCGCATACTCGCGACGCTTCTCCCCTCGTAGGACGAGGACGGATAGCCGTAATACACCCACAGGAAGGTACAAATGCGCATTTTGTCGCCGGGGGCGACAAGGGTTTTTACCTCGTCGGGGGTGATGATGTCGATTTCGCCGGGGCCAAGCTCCTTAAAGTCGCTGTAGCCGAGGTTAAGGTAGGCGAAGCTTTCAAAGCTGGCGCAGTAGCCGTCGTCCTTTTTGCCAAGGACTATCGGCGTTCGGCCCAGCCTGTCGCGAGCGGCGTAAATGCCGAGCGGCGTAAGAATGAGCATACTCATAGAGCCGTCGATTATCTCCTGCGCGTAGCGTATGCCGTCGATAAAGTTTTCCTTTTGGTTTATTATCGAGGCCACAAGCTCCGTTTGATTTATGTCGCCGCCCTGCATTTCAAAGAAATGCGCCTTGTTTTCGATGATTTTTTCGGTTATTTCGTCTATATTATTTATCTTGCCCACGGTAGTTATGGCAAAGGTGCCGTGGTGCGAGCGCACCAGTATGGGCTGGGCCTCGAAGTCGGAAATACAGCCGATGCCAAGGCTGCCGTGCATGGACGTGGACTCCGTTTGGAATTTCGTCCTAAAGGGCGCGTTTTCGATATTGTGAATGGCCTTGTCGAAGCCGTTTTCCTCGCTGTACACGGCCATGCCGGCCCTGCGCGTGCCGAGGTGGGAATGGTAATCGACCCCAAAGAACAGGTCGAACACACAGTCGTTTTTCGATGCCGCCGCAAAAAATCCGCCCATAACTATCCCTCTTTCAATCTACACAATAGCCGTTTACACATTTTTATTATAACACAGGGACATGATTAATTCAATAGCTTTTTTTGCATAATTGGCCTTGCAATAAGACGGGCATTGTTGTATAATATAACTATATTGTGAAAAAAGTCGAAGGAGGCGGAAAAATGGATATACTCGAGGGGCTTAACGAGGCGCAGCGACGCGCCGTTACCGAAACCGAGGGCTATGTGCGCGTGCTGGCCGGGGCCGGCAGCGGCAAAACCCGCGCCCTCGCCCGCCGCTTCGCCTACCTTGTGAACGAGCTTGGCATAACGCCCGACAGTATTCTTTGCGTGACGTTCACGAACAAGTCCGCCGCCGAGATGAGCCGCCGCATACGCGCCCTTACTGGCGGCGGCTGCGGGGGCTATATCTCCACCTTCCACGGCTTTTGCGTCAGCGTGCTGAAGGAGGACTCCGCCGCGGTCAATTACCCCAAAAGCTTTCTTGTGCTCGACAACGCCGACATCGACGCCATGCTCCGCGCGGTTTACGAGGAGCGCGGCCTGACGCTTCGCGACATGACCTTTGCCGACGCCCGCGACATGATTGAAATGCGCAAGAACAAATACGAGCCGTTCTATTATCTCGACCTTATCAGCATGACGCCCGAGGCTCTGGCGCAAAAATACGCCGAGGCCGCCGAACCCGCCGACGTGATTTTTTACGGCTACCTCTGCCGCCAAAAAAATGCTTCGGCCTTGATTACAATGACCTCATCAATTTTGTGCTTTACATATTTTCCCAAAACGACGAAATCAGGCTGAAATGGCAGAAACGGCTTGAATACATAATGATAGACGAATTTCAGGACATAGACGACCCGCAGTACCGCCTTATGGAGGCGCTTTGCGCCTACCACGGAAATCTGTTCGTCGTGGGCGACCCCGACCAAACGATTTACAGCTGGCGCGGCGCGAAAATAAGCTATTTGCTCGACTTCGATAAGCGTTTCCCCTCCGCGAAAACCATAATGATGGTACAAAACTACCGCTCAACGCCGCAGATAATCGCGGCGGCAAATTCGCTTATAAGCAAAAACAAGGGAAGAATAGAGAAAGACCTTCTCCCGACGCGTCCCTCCGGCGAGGATGTTTTGTGCCTGAACGCCAAAACCGCCGCCGAGGAGGCCGCCGCCGTTGCCGCGCGGATACTTGAGCTGCACCGAGCCGGCGAGGAGTACCGCTCGATGGCGGCGCTTTACCGCGCCCACTACGTCAGCCGAAGCCTTGAGGAGGCTCTGCTGCGTGAAAAAATCCCCTACACGATATACAGCGGGGTGCAGTTCTACTGCCGCGCCGAAATCAAGGACGCGCTCTCGTACCTGCGGCTTTTAGCCTACCGCGACGACCTCTCCTTCGCCCGCGTCGCGAACGTACCCAAGCGAAACATCGGCAAGGGCAGAATGAAGCTGCTCGCCGACTATGCCGAGGAACACGGCTGTTCGCTTTACGAGGCCCTTTGCGAAAACGCCGACGCCGAGCCCTTCCGCGCTACCGGGGCCAAAGGGCTTATATCCCTTGTGGAGGGGCTTTCGCGCGAGATGGACAGGCCCGTGTCCGAGCTGCTGACCGAGGCGATGACGAAAAGCGGCTACGAGGAGCTGCTGCGCACCGAAGGCAGCCAAGAAAGGCTCGACAATCTGGCCGAGCTTAAGCAGTCGATTTACGAATACGAAACCTCCTACGGCGAGGAATGTACGCTTGAGCACTATCTTTCCCACGTTGCGCTGCTACAGAACACCGACACGGCGGAAAGCGACCGCGTACGCCTGATGACCGTCCACGCCGCAAAGGGGCTGGAGTTCCCCAACGTGTTCCTCTGCGGTATGAACGAGGGGCTGTTCCCCTCGAAAAAAACCAATTCCTACCAAGGCATGGAGGAGGAACGCCGCCTCGCCTTCGTTGCGCTGACAAGGGCGCGGGACAGGCTTTTCATCACCTCCGCCGAGAGCGGCGGCCACGACGGAGAACCGCGCTATCCCTCGCGCTTTATACTGGATATTGACGAGGGGCTTTTGACCTTTGTGCGGGGAATTGAACCGTCCCTAGCCGCCGAAACGCGGCTGTATATCGAGCGCGCCGACAGGGATATTGCCATGCTCAGCGAGCCGCCGTCGCTTTCGGCGGGCGACAGGGTGACGCACAGCGTTTTCGGGTCGGGCGAAATTCTCGCCGTGGACGACGAAAAGCGCGTATATTCCGTGCAGTTCGACGACTTGCCTACCCCGCGAAGCATATCCTTCCGCGTGAAATTGACCAAGCTCAACAAATAAGACCCGCTCCATAATAGGGCGGGTCTTAATCATATCTACCCTACGCGAGGGAGGCCTCGAACCTTTCGGCGGCGTCGGCGATAAGCTCGACGGTAGCGTCCACGCCGAGAAGGCTGCTGTTGACGCAAAGGTCGTACTGGCGGGCGTCGCCCCACTTTTTGTCGGTGTAGTAGTTATAGTATTTTGCGCGTTTCTTATCCACGCCGCGAATGTGCGCCTCCAGCTGCTGATCCGTCATATTCGGCTCAACGGCCCGCTTACGCGCAAGCTTATCCTTCATATTGGCGCAGATGAACACGCTCATGCGCGCAGGGTTGGTTTCGAGCACAACATCGGCGCAGCGGCCCACAATAACGCAGCTTCCGGCGGCGGCAATGTCCTTTATGGCCTTGCACTGTTCAAGATACACCCTGTCGCTCATCGGCATTTGGTACATATCGTAAAGCACCGAGCCGGTGGAAAATATCGGCGAGGCGCGGTGCTCGTCGTAATAGTCCATCACGCTTTCGACAATGCCGCTGTCCTCGGCGGCTTTGCGGATAATCTCCTTGTCAAAGAACGGCACGCCCAGCTTTTTCGCAAGCTTCATGCCAATCTCGCGGCCCCCGCTGCCAAATTCGCGGCCCAAAGTTATGATTACCTTTTTCATGCTTCGCACTCCTTTTCAGCTTTTGTTATTTTTTAACATTCTTTTCTGTCTTTAAGCGGAACGTATTCCTTATGCGGCGCGACGGCCCTGTAGGCCGGGCGGATTATCTTTTCCGCGCTGACGATTTCCTCCAAGCGGTGCGCGCTCCAGCCCACGATACGCGCCACGGCGAACATCGGGGTGAAAAGCTCCGCCGGAAGGCCCAGCATACTGTACACAAAGCCGCTGTAAAAATCCACGTTGGTATTGACGCCCTTGTATATCTTCCTCTCGTCGGCGATAAGCTTCGGCGCGAGCCGCTCGACGGCGGAATAAAGGCGAAACTCGTCGGCCATGCCCTTTTCGGCGGCGAGCTTTTTCACAAAGCCCTTGAAAACCTCGGCCCTCGGGTCCGACACGGAGTATACCGCGTGGCCGACGCCGTATATAAGCCCGGCCTTGTCAAAGGCCTCCTTGTGCAGCAGCTTGCGCAGATAGGCCGAAATCTCGTCGTCGTCCTTCCAGTCGCGCACGTGCTTTTTCATGTCGTCGAACATCTGCACCACCTTGATATTCGCCCCTCCGTGGCGCGGCCCTTTAAGCGAGGCGAGCGCGGCGGCGATGACGGAATACGTGTCGGTGCCGGACGAGGTGACGACGCGCGTCGTGAACGAGCTGTTGTTGCCTCCGCCATGCTCCATATGCAGCACCAGCGCCAGATCGAGCACCCTCGCCTCGGTGTGGGTATAGGTCATGTCGGGGCGCAGCATACGGAGAATGTTTTCCGCCGTGCAGAGCTTCGGGTCGGGATTATGTATGTACAGGCTGTTGCCCAAGCTGTGGCTGTAGGCGTTATAGCTGTAAACCGCCAGCATCGGAAACTGGCTGATGAGGTTAAGGCATTGGCGCATAACGTTCGGCACCGAGGTATCCTCGGGGTCAATATCGTATGAATAAAGCGTAAGTATGCTCTTGGCAAGGCTTATCATCATGTTCTCGCTTGGAGCCTTCATAATTACGTCGCGAATAAAATTCTGCGGCAGAGTGCGCCGCTCGGCCAGCTCCTTGCGGAAAAGCGCGAGCTGCTCGCGGGTTGGAAGGTCGCCTATCAAAAGCAGATAGGCCGCTTCCTCAAAGCCGAACCGCTTTTCGGAAACAAAGCTTTTAACAAGCGTTCTCACGTTATAGCCCCGATAATAAAGCTCGCCGGGGCAAGGTTCGCCGTTTTCCTTGGCCTTGACCTCGGATATATTGGTAAGCCCGGACAGCACTCCGTTGCCGTTAATGTCGCGCAAGCCGCGCTTTACCTCGAATTTCGTGTAAAGCTCGGGCGCGACTGTATTATTTTCCACGCACCGCCTTGAAATCGCCAAATCCTGCGGTGTTATCTCAAATATTCTTTCCATAGCTACCTCCTGCTCGACATTCGTTATGGGCATAGACGCTCCACTAATTTATATTATAGCACGGCGCGGAATATTCCTCAATAAAATAAATTTTATTTTACAGCCCGTACACAATAAATTAACAACTACAAAAGCCCGCGCCGCTCCTTGGCGGAGAGTATTCTTCTTACGCTTTCGTCCACCCGCGCCTCGCTCACGCGGCCCTCCTCAACAGCCTTCAGCAAAGCGTCGTGCGCGTCGGGAAGGCTTTCGGGCATGAGCAGCATATCCGCGCCCGCCTCGAAGGCTGCTACCGCCGCTTCCGCCGCGCCGTAGACCGAGGTGACCGCGCCCATGTTCAGCGCGTCGGTAATCACAACGCCGCCGTAGCCAAGCTCCTCGCGCAGCAGACCGGTTATGATTTCCGGCGAAAGGCTGCACGGAGTTTCGCTCCCCGTCACGTTAGGCAGCGACATATGCGAAACCATCACGAAATCCGCCCCGGTCCTTATGCCCGCCTCAAAGGGCTTAAGATCGGCGGAGCGAAGCTCGTCAAGGGTTCTTTCGCTGACGGATATGCCCTTGTGCGAATTGGCCGAGGTACTGCCGTGGCCGGGGAAATGCTTTAGCACGGCGCTCACGCCGCCGCTTTGCATAGCCTCGACCTCCGCGGCAGCCATGCGGCTCACAAGCTCGGGGTCAACGCCGAAGGAGCGGCGGCCTATCTCGGTGTTGGCGGGGTTGGTTATCGTGTCGGCCACGGGGGCGAAATCAAGGTTAAAGCCTATCTCCGAAAGCTCGCGGCCAAGCCTCTCGCCAACTGCGGCGGCGGCCGAGCTGTCGCCGGTGTCGCCAATATCGCGCATATCGCCGTTATCGGTAATTATGCCCTTGCTTCCGAGGCGGCTCACAAGGCCTCCCTCCTCGTCCACGCCGACGAAAACCGGCGTGGCGAAGGCTGCCTTAATGTCGTTTACGTAAGCCGTCACCTGCTCCTTCGAGGAAATGTTATCCGCGAAAAGGATAACGCCGCCCACGGGCCGTTTTTTCGCGTAGGCAGCAAAATCCTCCGAAACGGCCTTCTCGGCGGGCCAGCCGCTGACGGCCTCGGGCGTTACGAAAAACAGCTGCCAAAGCTTGTCCTCGAGCGACATTTCGGCCATAGCGGCCTCGACAGGCCCAAGCTCGGGTTCGACAAGACCGCGATTTTCCATGCCGGCACATGAGCAAAGCAGCACGGCGGCGCAAATGGCCGTGAGAGCGCGCCTCATCTTTCGCCCTCCCCGCACACGCCGAGCTTCTTGTTGAAATAATCCTTTATAGCGGCGAAGGTTTCGTCGCTAAGGTCATGCTCTATCTTGCAGGCGTCCTCTCTGGCGGTTTTCTCGTTTACGCCAAGCTTTATCAAAAGCGCGGTCAAAAGCTTGTGTCGTTCATATATGCGTTCGGCAATTTCAAGCCCCGCGTCGGTCAGCTCGATATGGCCGTGGTCGTCCATGACGATATAGCCGTTATTGCGGAAGTTTTTCATCGCCACGCTTACGCTCGGCTTGCTGAAGCCGAGTTCAGCGGCTATGTCGATGGAATGTACCTCGCCCTTGCGAAGCTTCAGCATCAGTATTGCCTCCAGATAATTTTCGGCCGATTCCTGTATTACCATATATATCCCTCCCGATAATTTTTCCTAAGCCGTATAAAATGTATATTTTTGGCCTCAACGATAAGCTGAATACTATTTCACAAGATAATTATAGCACATTTGGGAAAAACTTTCAATATATTTTTTTCTTTTTGCCTTAATAAAAATTAAGATTGTTAAAAAACAAAAAAATATTAAAAATATTTTGTAAAATCACTTGCAAAATCAGTTAAAATGTTGTATTCTATATATAGCGGATTTTACGGGTTATGCTCAAAGTAAATGCCGTTAGGAGGGTCAATCATGGATAACCGTACCACACAAATTGAAATAAATCGTTCGAGAGATGCTGAAATCGAGTCGATAATCGACAGGGTTCACGCGGCTCTGCTTGAAAAGGGCTATAACCCGATAAGCCAGCTTGTGGGCTATATTATGTCGGGCGATCCGACGTACATCACAAGCCACAAGGGCGCCCGCAGCCTTATAACCAAGGTCGAAAGGGACGAAATTCTTGAGGTGGTGTTTAAGCGCTACCTCGCCGCGAAGCCCCTTAAATAATACAAAAGGCCGGCGCGAGCGTCGGCCTGATTTATATGGAGTGATGAAAATGGCCGATAGGAAAATAACCGCCGCGAGGCTGGCCGAATTTATGAACATATCCCCTCGCGCGTTAAAAAAGCTCGATAAGGACGGCGAATTAACGGCCTACCGAAAAAACGGGCGGCGGTTATACACGTCCAAGCACATAATGGAGGCGATTGAAATGATGGGCGGCGACGGCAGAAAAACCATAAAAATTAACTTTTGCAAAAACGGCGTGTCGTCGATGTTCGGCAAAGCGCCTATCCCGCTAAAGTGGCTCCGCTCCATCGGCATAACTCCCGACGACCCCGAGGCCACGCTGATATTCGACGGCGAAAGGCTGACGATAACCAAGGATAAGAAAGAGGATTAATCCGCCTCGGCGTAGGCCTCGACCGCGCGGCGGTTCATGTAGCCGCGCAGATGATCGGCCGAATAGCCCATAACGGCTGAGATTTGCTTCCACGACATGGCGCGTACATAACGGTTCAGCAGCACATCTCTGTGCGGCCGGGCAAGGCCCTCTATTTTGCGTCGCGCCAAGGCCGCGCCCTCGTAGGCAGGGTCGTTTCGGAGCCTCGCAAGCTCGCGCCTCGCCTCGTTGATTTCCATATCCTTCACTCCCCTTTATTATTTAGACGCGAAAAAAGGGGAAAAAGTTCCACATTTTTCTTTATTTTTTTGAAAGGACGCGAAAATGGTTTCCGAATACAAAAGCTGCGCCCTCTGCCCGAGGCGGTGCGGCATAGACCGCACCAAAGCGAAGGGCCGCTGCGGCGAAAGCGCGGAAATAAGAATTGCGAGGGCAGCTCTCCACCTTTGGGAGGAACCCTGCATAAGCGGCAAAAACGGCAGCGGAGCGGTGTTTTTCAGCGGATGCCCGCTCGGGTGCGATTACTGCCAGAACGCCGCCATATCGCGCGGCGGCGCGGGGAAAGCCGTATCTGCCGCCCGCCTCGCCGAAATCTTCCGCGAGCTTGAGGAAAAGGGCGCGCACAACATAAACCTCGTCACTCCGACGCACTTCGCGCCCTCGATAATCGAGGCTCTCGAGCTTTACCGCCCCAAGATACCGATAGTCTATAACTGCGGCGGATACGAAAGCCCCGAGGCGGTGAAAAACCTTAACGGCTATGTTGACGTATACTTGACCGACATAAAGTACTTTTCTGACGAGTACGCCGTAAAATACAGCCGCGCCCCGCGCTATTTTGAATACGCCTTCGCCTCGCTCGGGGAAATGCTGGCGCAGACGGGCGAGCCGAGGCTTGAGGGCGGATTGCTCAAAAGCGGCGTTATCGTGCGGCATTTGTGTCTGCCGGGCCTCAGGCGCGACAGTATGAGCATACTCGAACGGCTGGCCGCGCTGCCGAAGGGTAGCTTCCTGCTCAGCCTGATGAGCCAGTACCTGCCTATGGGCTACGCCCCGGAGCTTAATCGAAGGGTGACGAGCTTTGAATACAACAGCGTTGTGAAAAGGGCCGTCGAGCTTGGCCTGACCGAGGGTTACACACAGGAGCGGAGCAGCGCGAGGGACGATTTTATCCCGGAATTCAACGGAGAAGGCGTGTAAAGCTTATAAGCTTTACACGCCTTCTCTTTTTATGAAATTTGCTCAAAGTGAGTTCAATAATCGGCGATTTTATCACGTTTTATGTGTAAAGCCATCCCGCTTTACACCTGCCCGCGCACCGCTTCAAGTTCGTCGGTGGAGGCCTCCCATTCGGACATGGCGGCGTCAAGGGCCTTTTCCTCATCGCCAAGCTTCGCCGTAAGCTCCATTATGCGCTCATAGTCGCCGCCGGCGGAGTTTATCTCGTCGTGCAGGGCGGCTATGCGCTCTTCAAAGCCCGCTATCTCGGCTTCGAGGCGGGAAACCCTTGTTTCGAGGCGGCGCAGACTGCTTTGCAGCTCTTTTTTACGAAGGTAGTCCTCCTTTGCTGATGAGGCGGCGGTTTCTTCGGCCTTAACGGCGGACGGGGCGCGGCTCGATTTCAGCTCCGTATAGCCGTCGTAGTTCATGTAGTAAGTGTTTATCTCCCCGTTTTCAAAGACGAGAAGCTTTGTCGCAAGCTTATTTATAAGGTAGCGGTCGTGGCTGATAATGAAAATCGTGCCGTCAAACGCGGCGAGCGCGTCCTCGAGCGCTTCCCTCGCGGCAATGTCGAGATGGTTGGTCGGCTCGTCGAGCAAGAGAAAATTCGCCCCTGTCAGCATCACCATAAGCAGGGCGAGGCGGGCCTTTTCGCCGCCGCTGAGGCGGTCAACTGTCTTGAACACATCGTCGCCGCGGAACAAAAAGGCCGCAAGCGCGCTGCGCACCTCTGTGCGAACCATTTTCGGGTATTCGTCCCAAAGAGCGTCGATAACGGTTTTATCGCCGCTAAGGTCGCTGCGGTTCTGGTCGTAGTACGCCTCGGTTAGATTTACGCCAAAGCTGACTGAGCCGCTGTCGGGCCGAACGGTTCCCTTGATGATGTTATAAAGCGTGGACTTGCCGCAGCCGTTAGGGCCGAGCAAAAACACACGTTCGCCGCGCTTTATCTCGAAATCGGCATTTTTGAACAGGCTTTTGCCGCCGTAGCTTTTGCTGAGGCCGCGGGCAAAAAGCACGTCCCCGCCGCTGCGCTTCGCGGGCGGAAAGCGAAAGGCTATTCTTTCGTTTTGCTCGAAGGGCTTTTCAAGCCCGCCTTCAAGGCGGTCGATGGCCTTCTGTTTGTTGTCGATTATCTTAAAATTGCGTTCTTGGCCCCAGCGACGCTGCTGCTCGATCATTCCCTCGATGCGCTTTATCTCGGTCACGGTATTTTCGTAATTGCGTTTAGCGGCCTCGAGGGCGGCGGTCTTTTTCTTCACAAATTCGCTGTAGCCGCCGGCGTAGGCCGTTATTGAGCCGTTTTCAAGCTCGAAGGTGGAATTTGTCACTCTGTCGAGAAAGTAGCGGTCGTGGCTTATAACGAGGAAGGCTCCGCCGTAGCTTGAAAGAAAGCTCTCCAAAAAGGCGATGGCGTCGATGTCGAGATGGTTGGTTGGTTCGTCCAAAAGCAAGAGATTCGCGTCGCTGAGGAGCGCCCGCGCGAGGCCCAGCCTTGTTTTCTGCCCACCGCTCAGCTTCGACAGAGGGTAGTCGGTTTCCTCGCGGGTGAAGCCCAGCCCTTGGAGCATGGAGCGCGTTTTGGCGCGGAAAACCATGCCGTCGTTTCTGATATACTCGTTATTCAGCTCGTCCTGCCGCTTAATAAGCTCATCGCTCGGAGCGGCGGCTATTTGAAGGCGCACGTCCTCGAGGGCGCGCTCTATTTCTATCAGGCGGGAAAAAACGGAAAGCGTATACTCAAAGGCGGTAACGCCGTCCGTATCGGGGGCGGTCTGTTCCATATAAACCACCTTGAGCGCACTGTTCCTGATAAAGCCGCCGTCGCAGTCGTCCTCACCGGCGATAATGCGCATAAGGGTGGTTTTCCCCGCCCCGTTCGCGCCGATAAAGCCGATTTTCGCGCCCTCGTCTATATTAAAATTCAAATCGTGAAACAGAACCCTTTCGCCGAAGCTTTTGGAAATTCCGTTTGCCGTGAGTAAAGAAGCCATAATTCATTCCTTGATAAGCGTTTGATTTTTCGCGAGCGGCACGTCAAGCACGTAATTGCCGAACTCAACGCCCGTCTTGCCGTCGATCAGCACCTGAACGCTGCTTATGCCGTCGAGCTCGGTAAGCGAATTGACTATGCTGTAAAGCGCCATGGTCGTCGAAGCGGAGCTTGAAGCCACGCTGCTCACAAAGTCGCCGGAAAGGTTCACAAAGCAAACCCCGTCAGTGGTTTCTATGCTGATGAGGTTTACGTCCGACGGAATTACGCGCACGAGACCCTCGGTCGCCGGCCCCTTGGCCAACTCGGATATGATGACGCGCTCGACGGATATTGAGGCCTGAAGCTCAATCTCGCGCCTTTCCGGCACAAGGTATTCGCCGTTTTCGTCGGGGAAATAAAGCACGACGGTTTCCTTATCCACAACGGCCTTATCCTGAAAACCGTTGGCGATGTCGCCCGAGCTTATCGGCCCGATCTGAGCCCCGGTGGTGGACGAAACGAGGGGCTTGCCGTCAATTTTGATAAGCACCTCGTCCACGCCGTCAATGCCGCAGAGCGTGTTCGCTATCGCCACGCGGGAGAGCAGCTCGTCAACGCCCTTGTTGCCGTAATAAGCGTCGGAAAGGTTCACCGTGGCGGTGCCGTTCTCGACCGACGCGCCAAGCAGCTTTACGTCCGTCGGAAGCACGTTAAGCGCGCCCTCGGTCTTTGGCGAGGCCGAAAGAAAGCCGATGAGCGAGGCGATTGTTTCCTCGACGGTCGCGCCCTCGTCTATTCTGCGGGTTTCGGGAATAAGGCGGTCGCCGTCGGCGTTTTTGTGGTAGACCGTGTAGGCGGTTCCGTCCTTGCCGCAGGCCGCGAGGCAAAGCGACGCGGCCGTGAGTATAATCGCGAGAAGCCTTTTCATATAAATTCCTCTTATCGCTTTTTATTTGAAGGTTATCGGTATTATGATGATAAACTTGCTCCCCTTGCCCTCCTCGCTTTCGACCTGTATGTTGCCGCCGTGCAGCTCCACGGCGGTCAGGGCGATGGAAAGGCCGAGGCCTGTGCCGCCGGTTTCGCGGGCGCGGGCCTTATCCACCCGGTAGAAGCGGTCGAATATCTTATATACCTCCTCGGGAGCGATGCCTATGCCGCTGTCCTCCACGGTTATGATGGCGTTGCCGTTCTCCCTTGAAACGTCCATAGAAACCGAGCCGCCGACGGGGGTGTATTTTATGCTGTTGTCGAGTATGTTGTATATGGCCTCCCACAGGCGGTCCTTTTCGATTTTGGAATAGACCGCTCCGTCGGCGAAAAAGTCAAGCGTGATGTTCTTTTGCTCGGCCAAGGGACGCAGCGCCTTGACGATATTGGCGCAGACCTCGCTCAAATTCATCACGGAAAATTCCATCTGCGACGAGCTGAGGCTGTCCATCTTGGTGAGGGTCAAAAGCTTGTTGACTATCCTCGTAAGGCGGTCAACCTGCACGTTCATGTCCGTCAGGAACTCCTCGACCGTCGCTCTGTCGGCGTTGGGAGCGTTAAGAAGCGAATCGGCGATGAGCTTGATTGAGCTGAGCGGGGTTTTCAGCTCGTGAGAGGCGTTTGCCACAAACTCCTGCCGCTTGCTTTCCTGCGTTTGTATTTTTTCTGTCATTTTGTTGAAGCTGTCCGCCAAGGTGGCAATCTCGCCGCCGGTGTTGACCTCAAGCTTCGCGCCGGTGTTTTCGCCGGTCATTGTTTCAAGCTGCTTTGTGAGGCTCCGTATCGGTTCGGTTATTATGCCCGACATAATAAAGCTGACAACGCCGATAAAGACGATTACAAGAATTGCCATCATCGCCATCATGCCCTTCACTCGGCTGACATACTGAGTTATCTCCGCGCCGGAGGCCTGATAGCAAATCACGCCGGCTATCCCGCGCCCCTTGGTTATCGGCACGGCGGCGTTTATCAAAAGCTCGCCCGAGGCGTCCTCGCCCTCCTCGGTGTTGTTATTGCCGCGCAGGGCGTCGAGTGCAATCCGCGTGGGCATAAGCTTTCCCTGCATTATGCCGTTGTTCGAGTCGAAGGTGACTACCGCGTCGCCGTCAAGCATAAGCACGCGCCCTCCGCTGCCAAGCTGCTGCTGCTGAAGAAGAAAGTTGATGCTGTCCTCGCTTAAATCCTGATACTGCGCGATATAGCCGGCTATTACGTTGGCCTGCCCCAGCACCTGAACCTCCTTTTGGCGGAGGGTGTAATTACGTATGGAATTAATTGTGTACACGCTTATGAAGCCGAGCGTAAGGCCGATTATCAGAAAGTACGTTCCAACAATCCGCCAGCGGATACTGCCGACGCCGGCTTTAATTTTCTCTAAAATAGTAACCTACCCCCCATTTAGTGAGGATATACTTCGGCGAGGCGGCGTTTGGCTCAATTTTCTCGCGCAGCCTGCGAACGTGAACGTCCACCGTGCGAATGTCGCCCGGGTAGTCGTAGCCCCAGATTATGTCGAGCAGGTTTTCGCGGGAATAGACCTTGCCCGGGTTAGACACGAACAGCTCGCAAAGGTCAAATTCCTTGCTCGTAAGCTCTATGCTCCTGTCGCCTATCCTTATGCGGCGGAGGTTATAATCGAGCTCCACGTCGCCGGCGGAAACGGTGCTTCTGCCGGGGGCGGCGGCCGCCGAGCTGCGGCGGAGAATGGCCTTAATTCTGGCCTTGAGCTCGAGAATGTTGAACGGCTTGGTGAGGTAGTCGTCCGCCCCGTACTCCAGCCCGAGAATTTTATCCATGTCCTCGGCGCGGGCCGTAAGCATGATTATAGGCACGTTTGAAAACTCGCGCACCTTCTGGCACACGGTTATGCCGTCTATTTTCGGCAGCATAAGGTCGAGGATTATCAGCGAAACGCTCTTGTCGCGGGCGAGGCGAAGCGCCTCCTCGCCGTCGTAGGCGGTTTCAATCTCGTAGCCGTCCTGTTCAAGATTGAATTTTATCCCCTTAACAAGCAGCTTTTCGTCGTCAACTATAAGTATCTTCACGAAATCTCACCCTCCGATTGGAAAAATCAGCATATTACTTTTTTATTATACCACCGTCGGGAAAAATTTTCAACATATTTTTTTCAGCATATTGTAGAAAAGTTCTTGAAATAC
>CANRER010000019.1 GCA_947629615.1 uncultured Clostridia bacterium
TCCCGAAACGGTTCTGCTTGCCGGCGACGTAGACTCTAATTCCGACATTGACCTTAAAGACCTTCAGCCGCTCCTTACGGCTTATGGTAATGCGGAAAAATATAATGACAAAGTTGATTTCAATGATGACAATGAAATCGACCTTAAAGACCTTCAGTCCCTGCTTACCAACTGGGCTAAGACTGCTGAAGCCTATAATTAAGTAAAATATGTTCTGCATAAACAGATAAGAAAGCGAGGAATTTAACATGAAAAGGTTTATATCGGCTCTTCTCGCTCTCACAATGGTGCTTGCGTTCTGCTCTGTCGCTGCTTTTGCTGCTGACGGTGTTGGAGTAACGTTTGGTTTGGCTGAAAATCCCACCATTGGCGGAGCGGTGTCTGACGCTAACAATATTAAGGTTGGCGATTACTTTGAAGTTGCTGTAAAGCTCAGCAATGTTGTCGGCGGCTTTAATTCCGCTCAGGTAATCGTTGAGTGGGATCCCACCAAGGTAGAAGTTGTTAAGGCTGACGGAACAAAGGCTACTGCCAAGAACTCCGCCCACAACCCTAACGTAACTCTCCTGCCCAAGCAGGATGATGAGGAAGAAACCGTATTTAACTGGGTTGACGCCACCATTTTTGAGCCTGACAAGGGTAGCTTTAACATCACCGCTTATCTTTCCAACGGCAGGCCGGAAACTCCTACCGGTTATGACCTTGGCGGTACAACAAACTTTGATTTCACTACTATAAGATTTAAGGCTCTTGCCGAGGGCGACACAGGCCTTAAGATAACGAAGTATATTGTTTCCGTTAATGGCGGCGAATTTGCCGATGTAACTTATACTCCCGTTACCTATACCGTTAAGACTGCCGAGCCCGGCCCGACCGAGCCCACCACCAAGAACGTAACCAATATTGACTTCCCCGAGATTAAGACCGAGTACACTCAGGGCGACGATTTCGTTCCCTATGAGGCTCTTAAGGCCAAGGTAACGGTTGACGGCGCGGTTGAGGAAATGCCCATAACCTGGACTCCCAACACCGTTGATACTGCCGTTGTAGGCGATACCACTGTTACCGCCGAGGTGCAGATTCCCGCCGATACCGCCGAGGTAGTATATAAGCTTGCCGCCGGCGTTGAAAAGACCAAGACCTATACCGTAAAGGTTGCCGAACAGTCCGTTACTCCTCCCGAGGATAAGGTCATCGAAACCGTTGACAATCCCGAGGATATAGACGCTTACGTAGGCGATGAGGTTACTCTTCCCGAGACCGTTGTAGGCCATGTTGAGGGCGGCGAAACCGTCAACGTACCCGTTGAGTGGGGCGCCGTAAACACCAAGACCGCCGGCACCAAGACCGTCAACGGCACGCTTACCGCCCCCGATGGCTATGTGCTTAAGAGAGGTCTTAAGGCTACCGTAAAGGTAAACGTAACCAAGAAGCCCGCCGTTCCCACAATCGAGGCTCTGCCCGACCTTGAGAACCTTCTTCCCAAGACTGTGTATGTCGGCGATGATTATGCTCTTCCCGCAACCGTAAAGGCTACCGTTGACGGCAAGGACGCTGAGCTTAACCTTATTTGGGATCCCGCCACGCTTGATACGACCGCCGAAGGAACCAAGGTTCTTACCGTAAAGGTTGACACCACCGGCTACGAGGTTGCCAAGGATGTTGTTACCGAGGCCACCCTCTCCGTTGAGATTATCCCCGTTCCCGAGCTGCCCGTAACCCCCGAGGTAACGGTTGCTCCCGATGAGAACGGCGCAAATCAGCTTGTTATCAAGGCTGACCTTACCGACGAGAACTTCATCAACAACCTTCCCGTTGCTCCCACCGATGAGATGATGGTATACTTCGCTTATACCTTCATGGATGAAGGCGCTCCCATCGAGGGCAAGGCCGATCATCAGGGCGTAACGTGGGGTACTATCAGAACAAAGGCCGGTAACGAGGTGCTTTACTCCACCAAGAATATCCCCGAGGGTACTACGGGTATTTGGGTAACCCCCATCTACCAGTTCGATCCCGAACAGCCCATCGGCGCGGACAATCTCGGCACCGCTGTTGGTAAGGGCGTATTCGTTCCCGTAAACTGATAGGCCGGACAGTTAAGTCCGACAGTTAAGTCTGTAAGTTAAATAAAATACGGGCCGGAGAACGCCTTCGGCTCGTATTTTAAATTTTGAACCACTAAGAAAGAAGGAATGTGAAATGAAGAACCTTAAAAAGCTGCTTATTTTTGCGCTGACCATCGCCCTCGCCGTTACGGTGTTCGCGGGCTGCTCGTCCAACAAAGATACGCAGAACCCTGGCGAAACCCAAACGGATACCAACGCCAGCGCCCCCGAAACCCCCAAAAAGGTGAGCATAGGCCTTGTTCAGTTCGTTCAGCACGAGGCTCTTGACGCCGCCACCGAAGGCTTTAAGGACGCTCTCACCGAGCTGCTCGGCGAGGAAAACGTAAGCTTTGACCTTCAGAACGCCGCCGGCGACAGCGCCACCTGCTCCACCATTGTAAGCCAGTTTGTCGCGGCTGACGTTGACCTGATTTTCGCCAACGCCACCCCGGCCCTTCAGGCTGCGGCTGCCGCCACATCCGAAATCCCCATCGTCGGCACCTCCATCACCGACTACGCCACCGCGCTTGACATCAGCGATTGGACCGGCACCACCGGCCGCAACATCACCGGTACCGCCGACCTCGCTCCTCTTGCCGAGCAGGCCGCTATGTTCAAGGAGCTGCTTCCCGACGTAAAGAAGGTTGGTCTTCTTTATTGCTCCGGCGAGGCTAACTCCAAGTATCAGGTTGACATCGTTGCCGACGAGCTCACCAAGCTTGGCTACGAGCCCACCCTTTTCGCTTTTGCCGACTCCAACGACGTTGCCGCCGTTACGCAGACGGCCTGCGATAACAGCGAGGCCCTCTATATCCCCACCGATAACACCGTGGCCTCCAACGCCGAGATAGTTACCAACATCGCCACCCCCGCCAACATTCCCATTATCGCCGGCGAGGAAGGTATATGCAAGGGCTGCGGCCTCGCCACTCTTTCCATCTCCTACTACAGCATCGGCCACGTTGCCGGCGAGATGGCTTACGACATTCTTGTCAACGGCGAGGATCCCTCCACTATGGAAATCCGCTATGCTGACGAACTCACCAAGAAGTACGTTCCCGAGCGTATGGAGCAGTTCGGTTTGACCGCTCCCGAGGGCTACGAAACCCTTTCTCTCGAGTAATTCAGCTTTATTACGCGCAATGGGGCGGCCTTGGAAGGCTCCGCACGGGGCCTTCCGGGCTTGCCCTCTTGTATTTTTAGTACAGTAGGTGAAGTTTTTATGATAAGTATTCTCAGCTCCTTTGCCGGCCCCGTGGCGCAAGGCATAATCTGGGGCATTATGGCGATGGGCGTTTATATCACGTTCAGAATTCTTGACGTGGCCGACCTTACCGTGGACGGCTCTATGGCTACGGGCGGCGTTACGCTTGTTGTTCTCGTTACGGGCGGTATGCACGTTGGCCTCGCGCTTGTTATAGCTTTCCTTGTAGGCTGTGTGGCCGGGCTTGTAACGGGCGTTTTTCACACGAAATTCGGTATACCGGCAATTCTCGCCGGTATCCTCACCCAGCTTATACTCTACTCCGTCAACCTTCGCATCACAACGCAGCGTTCAAACGTGCCGCTTTCGGTTGACAAGTATCATATACTTATTTCCCTGCGACATCTGACAAACGCGATAATCGTAAGCGCGATTTTCGCCGCCGTCATAATTGCCGTTATGTACTGGTTCTTCGGCACAGAGCTGGGCCATTCGCTCCGCGCGACCGGCTGCAACCCGAACATGGCCCGCGCCAACGGCATTAATACCGACAACAATAAGATCATCGGCCTGGTGATCTCCAACGGCCTTGTGGCCCTTTCCGGCGCGCTGCTGGCTCAATACCAAGGCTTCGCCGACATCAATATGGGCCGCGGCGCTATCGTCATCGGGCTTGCCGCCGTCATCATCGGCGAGGTGCTTTTGGGCAAGGTGTTCAAAAACTTCGCTCTCAAGCTACTTGCGGCTGTAATCGGCGGGATCATCTACTATATCGTCATTTCTCTGGTGCTTAAGGCCGGCCTCAACGCCAACGACCTGAAAATGTTCTCGGCTTTGGTGGTCGCCGTGTTCCTCGGCATACCCTACTGGCAGCGCAAGCTGGCAGAAAAGAGGAGCTCAAAGGAGGACAAGGCCAATGCTTAAGGTAAATAATATCTATAAAACCTTCAACAAGGGTACCGTCAACGAAAAAAAGGCCCTAAACGGCGTGAACCTCGAGCTTAACGAGGGCGATTTTGTGACCATCATCGGCGGCAACGGCGCGGGCAAGTCCACCTTGCTTAACAGCATTTGCGGTGTTTTCACCGTTGACCGCGGCACCGTCGTTATAGACGGCGTTGACGTTACCAAGCTGCCCGAGCATAAGCGCGCCAAGTACCTCGGGCGCGTGTTCCAAGACCCCATGATGGGTACCGCCGCCGATATGTGGATAGAGGAAAATATGTCGCTGGCGTTCCGCCGCGGCAAGCCTCGCGGCCTTAAGTGGGCCATCACCAACAAGGAACGCGCTTCCTATCGCGAAATGCTTTCGCACCTCGGCCTCGGCCTTGAAAACCGGCTTTCCAGCAAGGTGGGTCTGCTTTCCGGCGGACAGCGCCAAGCGTTGACGCTGCTCATGGCCGTTATGCAAAAGCCAAAGCTGCTGCTGCTCGACGAGCATACCGCCGCGCTCGACCCCAAAACCGCCGAAACCGTGCTGAATCTTTCCGATAGGTTCATCAAGGACGAGGGTCTCACGGCGATGATGATAACCCATAACATGAACGACGCTATTGCGCACGGCAATAAGCTCATCATGATGCACGAGGGGCGCATTATCTACAGCGCGGAGGGCGAGGAGAAAAAATCCCTCACGGTGGACGACCTGCTCAAAAAGTTTGCCGACATCAGCGGCAACGAGCTGGCGAACGATCGTATGCTGCTGTCGAATTGAGAATGAATTAATGCAGGAAATCCGCTCGTATGAGCGGATTTCCTACGTTTATTCGCAAAACACGTGCTTACCGATGGTGCATATGATTTTGCGGGAGCGTATCCACTGATTTGTGGCGGTGGCGGGATTATAATAATAAATCGCGCCGCCGGTGGGATCCCAGCCGTTGAGGGCGTCGCGGGCGGCCCGCATACTGCTGCTGTACATTTCGGCGTTGATCTGACCGTCGTCAACAGCCGTAAAGGCCCCCTTCTGATACACAACCCCGCTTATGCTGTTGGGGAAGGACGGGTGCTGAACGCGGTTCAGCACAACGGCCCCCACGGCTACCTGTCCCTCGTAGGGCTCGCCTCGGGCCTCGCCGTTGATGACGCGGGCCAGCAGGCCCACCTGATTTTCATTTTGGGCGTTGGCGCTGCCCGAAGGGTAAATGCCCATGGCCTGGAGTGTTTTTTCGCCGGCCACGCCGTCGGCCGTCAGGCCGTTTTTCTTTTGAAAGCTGCGCACCGCGCTTTCGGTCTGCCAGCCGTAAATGCCGTCCACCGCGCCGGTGTAGTAGCCCCAGTTTTTGAGCTTGGTTTGTATTTGGCGAACCTCGCCGCCGCTCGACCCGTTTTTGGAAACCGTCGAAACCGCCGCGCCGCCCATCAGCACATAGAGCAGCGCCGCGGCGGAAACAATAAGCATTAAAGAGCGTTTTCTCATAATACCTCTCCTTAAAATTTCTATTGGTATTATGAGCAAACGCTCTCGTTTTTATGCGGGGCCGATGACGGATTTCAAATATTTGAGCTGGCGCGGCAGCCGGCCAAGGTGATATTCCATGTACCTTTCGCAAACCGGCGTAAGCGCGGCGACGATGGGGGGCGGAGTGGTGAAAAACAGCGCGTCCTTCAGCGGCGAGGTGAGAATATGCTCCATAACGGCCATCTCCGCGCGGGAGAGGCGGGCCGAGCTTTGGCCCCTATGCTCGCGGCAGCGGGTTTCGCCCTCGGCTATGTCGAAATACTCCGCCGCCGCGCCGCATTGGCACTGCTCGGATATGTAGGGCGCGAGGCCCATAAGCTCGCAAAGACGAAGCTCGAACACCAGCCGCAGCAGCGCGCCGTCCTCGGGGCGGCTTTGCAGAACGTGGAAGGTGTTCAGTATGAGCCTGAGCTCCTCCTCGGCCCCGACGCCCGGCTCGCAGCACATTTCGAGCAGCGCGGCGAAGTAGGCCGCGTAGGCCAAGGTTTCCACACTGTCGCGCAGGTGGTAAAAGCCCTCCACACAGTCGGCGGAGCTGAGGGAATACAGCTCGCGCCCGCCCTTGAGCACGAAATCGCCGTAGCACAGCGTGCCGCAGGCGGCGCTGTTTTTGTTCCTAAGGCTTTTCACGCCCTTTGCCATTATGCTGATTTTGCCAAGCTCCCGCGATACTGCCGTCAGAACGCGGTCATTGTCGCCGCTGTTCGCCGTCCGTATCACCAGCGCTTTTGTTCGTATCAGTTCGTTTTGCATCTTCAAGCTCCTGTTGCCGCTGGTTTTTCTTGTATTCGAGATAAAGCTCTATATTGCCGGTTTCGGTGAAATATGTCCAAAAAAGATCCTTCAACGGTATCGCCTCCTGTTTTTATTATCTGCCGCCGACGCGGAGCAAAAACAGGAAGTTTTTTCAATTATTTTTCGCTGTAGCCCAGCTCCCTCAGAGCCGTGGGCTTGTTGCGCCAGTCGTCGCGCACCTTTACCCAAAGCTCAAGGTAGACCTTGGTTTCGAGAAGGGCCTCGATGTCCTCGCGGGCGCGGGCGCCTATGCGCTTGATGGTTTCGCCGCCCTTGCCGATGATGATGGGCTTATGGCTGCTCTTTTCGCAGTATATCACCGCGCCGATGCGCGTCAGCTCGTCGCCCTCCTCCATTTTTTCTATCTCCACGGCGGTTCCATGGGGTACCTCCTTGTCGAGCAGGCGCAAAAGCTTTTCGCGGATTATCTCGGCGCACATATCGCGCAGCGAGCGGTCGGCGGCGATGTCGTCGGGGTAGTACATGGGCCCCTCGGGCAGCAGGGCGAGTATTTCCCCGCGCAGGGCCTCAACCTCGCGCCGACGCGCCGAAAGCGGCACCACGGCGGCGAAATCGGCTATGCCGCTGAACTCGCTTATCTGGGGAAGAATGTCCTCCTTTTTAACGAGATCGACCTTGTTTATGACGAGAATAATAGGTATGCCCTTCGCGGCGAGGCCGCTTATCAGCTCCTTTTCCACGTCGTAAACGCCGCGCCCGGCCTCGATCACGAGCAGGGCGCAGTCCACGTCGCCGGCGGCCTTTAACGCCGACTCGTTCATAAATTCGCCCAGCTTCGTTCTGGGGCGGTGAACGCCGGGGGTGTCGGTATAGATTATCTGATAGCCCGCGCCGTTGTCGATGGCGAGCATATTGCTGCGCGTTGTTTGCGGCTTAGAGGAAACTATCGCCACCTTTTGGCCCGTGAGAGCGTTTATAAGCGTGGACTTGCCCACGTTGGGGCGGCCCAGCACGGCCGCGAAGCCCGATTTGAAATTTTTATCCATATTTTGTCCTTTCATATAAGCTTTTGTATCTGATAAATTATGTTCAACCCGTAGGGGAAGAAAATGATTATGCCCACGATTGCGGCGGCGATGCTCAGCGTCAGCACGGCGGCCGCGGCGGCGTCCTTGGCGCGGCGGGCGTACATATTGAAGGCCGGGGCGCAGATGTCCACGGCGTTTTCGAGGGCCGTGTTGAACAGCTCGGCGGCTATCACCAACGCGCACAAAATGAGCAGCACGGCCTTTTCGGCTGCGCTCAGGCCGAGAACCACGGCGCAGGTTGCCACTATGACCGTGGCGGCGCAGTGGAGCTTCATGTTTCTTTCGCTCAGAAAGGTTTCCTTAAAGCCGTCCGCCGCGTGGCGGAAGCTTTCGCCCAAGGAGCGGCTTTTGCGGTCCGCCCCGTTCAGCTCGTTCATCTCGTCCATCGCGCTCACTCCCTCGGCAAATTCATTTTTTCCATAACGGCCTTTTCAAGCCCGCGCATGACGGGGGTGTCCTCCTCGCCCTGATGGTCGAAGCCCATCAGGTGAAGTGCGCTGTGGGCGGCCAGAAAGCCCACCTCCCGCTTCAGGCTGTGGCCGTATTCCTCGGCTTGCGCCTTGGCCCGTTCGAGCGATATGACTATGTCGCCGAGGAGCAGCAAATCGCCGTCGTAATCGCCGCTGTCCTCTATCATAACGCCGTCGTCGTCAAATTCCACAATCGGGAAGCTGAGTACGTCGGTGGGCGCGTCGATGCCGCGCTGGGCGAGGTTTATGGCGCGGATACCCTCGTCGTCGGTTATCAGCACGCTGACCTCGCAGTCGGTATCGGCGCAGTCGAGCGTTTCCATAACGGTCATAACCGCCCTTTGAAGCACGTTTTCGAGCTCGGGGGTGAAGTCCGCCTTGTCCTGCTCGTTTTCGATGATAAATTCTATCATTTGTAATCCTCCTAATATTGTATCCTTTCGTGGAAGTAGCCGCCGAGCGTTTTGATTATCGCGTCGGTCACTATTTTCAGCTCGCCGAAGGTCAGACTGCATTCGTCGAGCTGGCCCTCGCGCGCGCGGGAGGTGACTATGCCGCGCACCATTCGCTCAATCTCGGCCTCCTCCTTGCTGCCGAGGCTGCGCACCGCCGCCTCACAGCCGTCGCACAGCATTACGATGGCCGCCTCGCGGGTTTTGGGCTTCGGCCCGGGGTAAAGGAAGGGCGAGGGGTCGCGGTCGGGGTCCTTAAGCAGAGCCCTCTTCAGAAAGTAGCCCGTGGCGGTAGTGCCGTGGTGCTGAAGAATTATGTCCCTTATTCCGCGCGGCAGGCGGTACTGGCGGGCTATGGCCGCCCCGTCGGCCACGTGGGCGATTATGGCGCGGGCGCTGTCCTCGTATGTCATATTGTCGTGGGGATTTTCGTTATACTGGTTCTCCTTGAAATAGAGAGGGTGGTTTATCTTGCCGACGTCGTGGTAATAGGCCCCCACGCGGGCAAGCATACTGTCGGCCCCGATGGCGCGGGCCGCGATTTCGGCTATGTTCGCGACCGTCAGCGAGTGGTGGTAGGTGCCGGGAGCCTGTATCAGCAGCTTTTTCAGCAGGCGGCTTTCGGGGTTGCTCAGCTCGCCCAGCTTTATGGGCGTAAGCACGTCGAAGGCGAGCTCCAAAAACGGGAGCGAGCCGGCTGTCAGCAGTCCCGTGGCGAAGCCCCCCAAAAGCCCCGCCGCCGCGCTCATGGCTATGCCCCGGCCGTCCTCGGTTTCGAGAAAGGCCATCGCGGCGAACACCAGCGCGTTGCCGACGGAATATATGGCCGCCGCCGGAATGAGGTGCGCCCTGCGGCGGACGCGGCTGTAGCAGAAGGCGGCTATGCTGCCGCCGAGAATTAGGCATATGCCGTAGCCCCAGTCGTGCTGCGCCCCCACCGCCCCAAGCACGCCTACGCAGAGGTTCGCCATCAGGGCCGTTTTCGCGTCGGAGAACACAGCCGCCACGGCGGCGAGTATGCCGAGCGGCAGTGCGGCGCGCAGATGGTCGCTCGCGCCGCGGCCTATGTAAAATTCGACTGCCACGGCCAGCACGCTGACAATGGCGATTATCACAAGCTTGTTCGGCGTTTTTATAAGCTCCGGCGAGCAGAAGGCGGCGAAGGCCCAAAATATGCCGAAGCACAGCAATAGCGTCAGCGCGACGCCGAATACGTAGCGGCGGCTCAACGGACTCGAGCCCTTTAACAGCCCCAGCTCGCGCAGCATATCGAGCTGCGCCTGCGTCACTATTTCTCCCCGCCGTACAAGGGTTTGGTTCTTTTTATACTCCACCTGCGCCACCCCCGAGGCGGCTGCCTCGCGGCGGCGGGTGGTTTCGGCCTCGTCAACGGTGAGGTTTTCGGTTATAACCGCCTGCGAGAGCGCGATTGCCACCATCTTGGCCTGATCGTTAAGGCCGAGGGAATTAATCCTGTCGCGGCAAAGCTCAAGCCCGTCGGCGGCGTTTTCCACGCCGTCGGCCATAACCTCGTCCACGCAGGACACGACGCCCTTAAGGCGGTTAAAGGCCCCGTCGGACATTATCGCCAACGCGGCGTAGCAGTCCTCGTCCAGCTCCAGCTTGGAGTAGGCCTTGAACTGAATGGCCCTGCCGTTGAAATCGAGAGAGGCGTCCTCGCGCACGGTCGTCACCGAGGCGAAAAAGCCGTTGAGCCTGTCCACGGCGGAAACGCGCAGGTCGTTGTCGAGCTTATACACGGGCTGCACGCTTTTCATCGCGGCGTCGCGCAGGGCCGAGGTGGTGGTTTTATCCACAATCGCGCGGGGAGCGAACACATCGACCGGGGAAATGTCGCCCGCCGAAATTTCAAGCTGGCCCGTCCGTCCCGCCGTGAGGCTTATCGCCAGCATTGCGGCGAAGGCCAGCAGCGCGATAAGCGCCGGCTTGGCCAGCTCCGCCCGCCTTTTACTGAGCATTGCGGGCTTCCCTTCTTTCTTCCCGTCTTTCGCTGCGCTCGTACGCGGCGATTATTTTCTGCACCAGAGGGTGGCGCACAACGTCCATTTCGGTCAGATTTACCACCGCGAGGCCGTCGATGTTCTTCAGTATTCTGACCGCGTCCTTAAGGCCGCTTTTAACGCCGCGCGGCAGGTCGATCTGCGTTATGTCGCCGGTTATCACGGCGTGGCTGCCAAAGCCGATGCGCGTCAGGAACATCTTCATCTGTTCGGGGGTGGTGTTCTGGGCCTCGTCGAGAATAATGTACGCGTCGTCGAGCGTGCGCCCGCGCATATAGGCCAGCGGAGCTATCTCGATAATGCCGCGTTCAAGATATTTAATGTAGTTTTCCTGCCCGAGCATATCGCCCAAAGCGTCGTAAAGAGGGCGGAGGTAGGGGTCTACCTTCATTTGCAGGTCGCCCGGCAGAAAGCCCAGCTTTTCGCCTGCCTCCACGGCGGGGCGCGTCAGAATTATTTTGCTGACCTCCTTGCGGCGGAAGGAATCCACCGCCATAGCCACGGCAAGGTAGGTTTTGCCGGTGCCGGCGGGGCCGATGGCGATTGTGACGACGTTGTCCTTGATGGTCTGCACATAATTGCGCTGGCCCTGCGTTTTGCACTTTATGGGCTTGCCTCGGCCCGTGAGGCAGATATAGTCGCCCTTCGCGGCGGGTACGTACTCGATGCCCTCCTTCGCCATAAAAATGGCGTAGCGCACGCTCTGCTCGTCGGGCTCCTCGCCGCCTTCGGCAAGCTGCGCCAGCCGCTCCACCACGGCCTCGGCCTTGTCGGCGTCGGGGCCGGTTATCTTTACCATGCCGCCGGCGTTCGAGATGCGCACGTCCAGCTCGCTTTCTATCATGCGCACGTTCGCGTCGCCGCTGCCAAAAATGCTCATCACGCTTTCCATGCTTTTGGCCTCGTATGTTCTTTCCATTCGTTCTCCTCCGTTAAAGTTAATCGGCGTATATTACATGGGCGTTTCCGCCGCGATGTCGGTCAGGCACTCCGCCGTCAGGCAAAGCTCCGTGCCGCCGCCGCGGTCCTCCCGCTTTTCGTCGATATTAACAAGCTTGGCTCCGCTGTCGGCGATTTCCTTCTCAAACTCCGCCCTCACGCGGGCGGCCTCGGCCTCGACGTCAACGGCCTCGGTTTCGGCCTTGACCTCGGCGTACTCATCGACAATAAATTCCACAGGCAACGAACCCAGTTTATATTCAGTTCTTATTCTATCATACTTTGGGTACAAAATGCTACTGTTTATTGAAAAATTTACAATAAATTTTTTTATTTTTATCGACCGTATTTTCCTTGACTGACCCGTAGGCGTTCGTTTTTCGCGCGTTTTCGGGATAATAACGTTTTTTTCGCGCCAAACCCTCGCCGTAACAGTGCCGCGAGCGTGGCGTATTATCGGTTCCTCTATGCGCTCGCTGGGGATAAGGCCGCTTATCAGCACCTGACCCTTTTCCACGGTTTCCAGCTCGCCGACGGCGGCCGCGCCGTCCAGCACGGTTATGCTTTCCACCACGCCGGTTTCGCGGGCGACGACGTTCGCCGGCTCGGTGGGCAGCTTTTTCGGCGGCAGACTGCGGGCCGCCACCCGCACGTAGGCCGTTGCGCCCTTGAGGTCCACCCACAGCCACATCATGTCGTCGATGGAGAGTATGGCCTCGCGCTTTATGGCGTTTTGGTCTATATTGCGCTTCAGCGTGCCGGGAACGAGCCCTTTTTCTTTAAGGAAGGCCTCGGTTTCGGCTCTGAGCCTCGGCGTGCCGCCGCTGACCTCCACCCGCCAGACCGCCGACGAAAACCCCGCGAAGGCCGCCGCTGCCGCCGCCGCGCCCAGCATAAGCAAATATCGCTTTTTTATCCCGCGCAAAAGACGCGGCGCGCCGTGCTCGCGCACCCGCCGCATATCGAGGCCCTCGGGCAGATCCTGCTCCATAATTCGGCAGGCAGCGCGGCTGAGCCGCAGCCGAAGGCCGCCCTCGATGGGGCGGGCCTCGGATATGTATATGCCCTTCGCGGCGGCGGCGTTCAAAAACCGCTCCGGCCTTTCGCCCGTAACGTCCACGGTGAAGGCGCTTTTAAGCTTTAACCTGAGATCCTGCATATTCCGCCCCCTACATACAAAATTCCACCGAGGATATTTTCCCCTTTATCAGTACCTCCTCCGCCGTCAGCGAGGCTATCTCCAGCGCGCGCCCCGTCACCACAACTATGCCGCTGACGGTGTTCACGCGAAAGGTTTCGGCGTCGTAATCCAGTATGCCGCGCAGGCCCTCCACCAAAAGCTCGGTGTTGGCCGTGACGGTTATCAGCGAATACCTCCCGAGGACGGTTTTTTCAATTTCAGAAGCCATCGGCGTCCCTTCTTTCCCGTTTTAAGTTATGATGAGCCGAGCCGAAACATACATTGTATAAACGAAAACCAAAGGGGGAATTTGCCCGTGTACGCGCTTGTGCTGTGTCTTGTGCTGATAGCCTTCCCCGAGGCGGCTCTGCGCGGGGCCGGACTGGGGCTTGAGATCTGCCTGAAGGCGGTGGTGCCGTCGCTGCTGCCCTTTATGCTGCTCAGCTCCATGGCCGTCGAGAGCGGCTGGGGGCTTCGGCTGGGGAGGCTGCTCGCCCCGATTTTGAGGCCGCTGTTGGGGCTGGACGCCGCCGGCTCGATGTGCTTCGCGGCGGGGCTGCTCGGCGGCTACCCCACCGGGGCCATGACGGCCGCCAAGGCCGCGGAAAACGGCCTTATGGACAAACGCTCCGCCGAGGCCGCGCTGGCCTTTTGCAACAACAGCGGGCCGCTTTTTATTATCGGCACGGCGGGGGCGGCGGTTTACGGCAGCGTGCGCGTCGGGTGGGCGCTGTATTTGTGCCACGTTATCGGGGCGGCGGTTTCGGCGAGAATTTTCGGCCGACGGGCAAGGGGCTCCGCCGCCGCGCCGCCGCGCTCCCCGGGCGTGGGGGCGCTCGCGGGCAGGGCCGCGAGGGAGAGCGGCGCGGCCATAGTCAGCGTCTGCGCGCTGATAATCACGTTTTCGGCCCTCATCGAAGCGCTCCGGCTCGCGCGGTTCCCCCTTCTCGCGGGGCTTATCGAGGTGAGCCGAGGCGTGAGCGAGCTCGGCAGGCTCGGCCCCAAAACCCTTCCCCTCGCGGCGGCCTGCCTCGGCTGGGGCGGACTCAGCGTCCACCTCCAAACCGAGGCCGTAACCCCCGGCCTTTCCAAAAAATACTACTACGTCGGCAAAACGATTTCCGCGCTGGCCTCGGCGGCGGCGTGTATCGTCATGGCGCGTTTCGGCATAATATAGTGTATAAAAAAACGAGGTGATATTATGTGCGGAATAGCCGGGGAGGTTTCCCCGCGCCTGAAAAAACGCGGCGAAATGGAGGATTATCAACTCGCCATGCAGCGCGAGCTTTGGCGGCGCGGCCCCGATCAGCGAGGGTTTTTCAGCGACGAGGGCGTGGCGCTCATTCACACCCGCCTTTCGGTCATCGACATTGAAAACGGCATACAGCCCATGACGAGAGATGGCAGCACTATCGTCTATAACGGCGAGCTTTACAATACCGACGAGGTGCGCTCCCTGCTGGAGAGCAGGGGAGTTAGGTTCACCACCCGCTGCGACACCGAGGTCGTGCTGCGGGCCTACATGGAGCTTGGCGAGGACTGCCTCGGGCTGCTGAACGGGATTTTTGCCTTCGCCGTGTGGAACGGCGGCGAGCTGTTCGTCGCGCGCGACCGAATGGGCGTTAAGCCCTTCTTTTACGCCGAAACCGAGGACGGCTTTGTGTTCGCCTCGTCGGTGGCGGCTCTGCTGCGCCACAGGGACGTGCGGGCCGTGGCCGACCTCGATTCCGTGGCCGAGCTGTTTTTGCTGGGGCCGGGCCGCACGCCGGGCAGCGGCGTACTCAAGGGCATACGCGAGCTGCCGCCCGCCTGCTGCGGCGTCGTCCGCGGCGGCAGACTGAAATACCGCCGCTACTGGGAGCTTTTGCAGCACGAACATACCGACAGTCTGCCCCAAACCGTGGAGCGCACCCGCGAGCTGGTTCTGAGCGCGATAAGGCGGCAGCTCGCCTCGGACGTGCCGGTTTTCACCTTCCTTTCCGGCGGACTGGATTCGAGCATAATCTCGGCTGTGGCGGCCAAGGAGCTTGCCGCCCGCGGGCAGGAGCTGCACACCTACAGCGTGGACTATGTGGACAACGACAAATACTTCACTCCCGGCAAGTTTCAGCCCAACAGCGATGAAGCCTACGTGAACAAGATGAACGACTTCCTCGGCGTAACTCACCATCGGGTGCTGATCGACACCCCCGAGCTGACGAACGCCCTGTTCGAGGCCGTCGAGGCGCGCGGCCTGCCCGGCATGGCCGATGTGGACTCCTCGCTGCTGGCGTTCGCGCGGGAGATTAAGAAAAACTTCTCGGTGGGCTTGAGCGGCGAGTGCGCCGACGAGATTTTCGGCGGCTACCCTTGGTATCGGGACGAAACCATACGCATGGCCGAGGGCTTCCCGTGGTCGCAGTCCACAATGTACCGCTTCGGCTTCCTGCGGCCCGAGATAGGCGCTCTGTTAAGCCCGAGGGACTACGTTTCCGAGCGGTACTTCATGACGGTCGGCTCCGCCCACAAGCTGGAGGGCAATTCCCCCACCGACGACCGCATGAAGGAAATGCTTCGCCTAAATCTGGACTGGTTCATGCAGACGCTTCTCGGCCGCAAGGACTTTATGACCATGTACAGCGGCGTGGAGGCCCGCGTGCCGTTCTGCGACGCTTCTATCGTGGAGTATATGTACAGCGTGCCGTGGGATTACATGAACTACGAGGGGCGCGAAAAGGGCCTGCTTCGGAAGGCCATGGAGGGCATACTGCCCGAGGAGATACTCTGGCGCAAAAAGAGCCCCTACCCCAAAACGCACAACCCCGGCTATATGCGGGCGGTGAGCGCCCTGCTGCGCGAGGTCATCGACGACGCTTCCTCGCCGCTGCTGCTCCTCGCCGATAAGGCCGCGCTGGAGGGGCTGCTCGGCGCGAATAACGCCCAGCCGTGGTACGGCCAGCTCATGACCACCCCTCAGACCATAGCTTATATGCTGCAAATCAATCACTGGATGAAAACCTATAACGTGTCGGTGGAAATATAGCCTCGCGGGGCGGCCCAAAAGCCGCCCCGCGTTTTTTCAACATATTATTGACACGGGGGCCATGTTTGTGATAAAATCAAAATGGCGGGCAAAGGACAAAACCGCCCAAGCCCGGCGTGAATTTTTATGCAATTTTGTGAATAAAAAATTGCCGCAACCCCTTGCAAAAGAGTGAAACCTGTGGTATAATATTGAAGATTTAGGCAGAAATACTTAGGCAAAAGAAAGGACGGGATAACCATGAAGGCGTATTTGATTTTGGCCGACGGCAGCGTCTATACGGGCGAGGCCTTCGGCGCGGAGCGCGACGCCATGATGGAGGTCGTGTTCAACACCTCCATGACAGGCTACACCGAGGTCCTCACCGACCCCTCCTACTACGGGCAGGGCGTCGTTATGACCTAT
>CANRER010000020.1 GCA_947629615.1 uncultured Clostridia bacterium
CACAGTATCTTTTAACAGTATAACATAGTTCTTGGAGAGGAACTCTAAAAACTACTACTTTATTATACAAGGAGAATCACAAATGTTCAATCTAAAAAAGGAAACAAATGATTATCTTATCTATTGTCAAAAGCAGAAACAGTTAAGTCAACATACCATAAGAGCATACACCATTGATTTGGCGCAATATTCTGACGTTTTTCCATCGGGTGATTTTAACAAAGAGTCTTTGTCGGTATATATGCGTCATCTGCATGAAAAGTATAAGCCAAAGACCGTTCGTCGTAAAATTGCCTCACTTAAAGCTTTTGCACACTATCTGTTTCGGAACGGCATAATTGAGGGCAATCCATTTGACAAAGTTGATACATATTTCAAAGAACCGATTTGCCTGCCAAAATCTATACCCGCTCACATAATAAACAGCATTTTGGATGCCGCATACGGAAATATTAAAACGGCACCGCCGAACAAAGCACTCGTTGCCGTCCGAAATGCGGCAGTGGTAGAATTGCTGTTTGCGACAGGAGCGCGTATATCCGAGATATGTTCTTTAAAAAACTCAGATATTGACGTGGTCGAACGAACCGTAAAAATCTTTGGCAAGGGTTCAAGAGAACGTATTATACAAATTGAAAATAACGATGTATTGAAAATCATAAAAGAGTACATTACTATAAATGGCAATGTAAACAACCAAAACGGTTTTTTCTTTTTAAACAATCGCAAAAGCAGACTGTCTGAGCAATCTGTCAGGACAATTCTGCGAAATTTTGAAAAACAAATAAACTCTAATATACACATCACGCCCCACATGTTCCGGCATTCCGTGGCGACAATGCTGCTTGAAGAAGATGTGGACATTAGGTACATCCAAAAAATCCTCGGACACAGTTCTATAACTACCACGCAAATTTATACCCACGTCACATCTGCAAAGCAAAAGGAAATACTACGAACGAAACATCCGCGCAATAAAATGCACTTGCAATCGGCTTAATCAACATTAAATTTTATGCAAATGAAAAACAGGTTCTATACTATAAATAGTGGTGTACCAAAAACCATTTCTCAAAAAAAGCAAAAAAAGAGAGAGCATATTTGGAAAAAATCCTGTATAATGAATTTACCCCTAAACTCAGACAGGAGGAAACAAATATGCTCTCTAATATGCTCTCTAACAGCAATTATACAACAGAAATTCTCGATTTGCAAGGGGCAATCGTAAAAAATGTGGAAACTGCCTCAAACAAGCTGACAGTTCATGTGGAAATGCCCGTAACAGAACACATCTGCCCGGCCTGCAGCTGCAAGACTTCCCGCATCCACGACTACCGTGTCCGTCACATAAAGGATCTATCGGTCGCTGGACACAGCCTTACGCTGGCCTATCGCCGCCGCAGATATCGCTGCACCAGCTGCGGCAAGTGCTTCCCCGAAAAAACTCCTTCGTTGCCCGACGTCGGCAAATGACGTTGCGCTTTACCTCTAAGATTATTGAGTCTCTGAGCAACGAATGTTCTTTCTCCTCCGTCGCAAGGGATAAGGGTGTCTCGGTTTCCTCTGTTATCAGGATATTTGACGCTGTGGAAATACCCCATCCCACAGAGCTTCCGGAGGTTTTCGCCATAGACGAATTCAAAGGCAACACCGGCGCTCAGAAGTACCAGTGCATACTTACCGATCCGGCGCATGGACGGGTACTGGATATTCTGCCGGACAGAAAGAACAGCCACATAATCGAGTATTTAAGAGGATATGGCAAGGAAAAATGGGACAAGGTAAAGTTTTTTGTATCGGATATGTGGAGGCCTTATGCCGACATGGCCAGCATTTACTTCAAAAACGCCGCACAGATTGTGGACAAATACCATTTTGTCCGACAGTGCATATGGGCGTTTGAGGCGGTTAGGAATAGGGAGCAAAAGCGGCTGGGGGAAAAGTACAGGAAACTGTTAAAACACTCGAAGAAGCTGCTCACCAAACGGGGAACGAAGCTAACAAAAGACGAGCGGGAACGTGTGGAAGCGATGCTGTATCTCTCCCACGAGCTTCGCCAAGCCTATCATCTAAAGGAGCGATTTTATGATGTTCTGGACGCAAAAGAGCCGGAAGTGTCAGCCAAATTGATGTGTGCTTGGATACTTGAAGCGCAAAACAGTGGACTAATTGAGTACGCAAACTGTGGAAACACGTTTATCGCCTGGGGAAAAGGTATACTGAATTCCTTTAAATATGGGTACACAAACGGCTTTACGGAGGGCTGTAACAACAAAATTAAGGTCTTGAAACGCAACGCCTATGGCTACAGGAACTTCAAAAGATTCCGAAATCGGATATTATTTATGTTCTATTGGCGGAATAGCGGACAAGGCGTGGCATAAACCCATACGAAAACAGGCCTCGGCTTGAGCCGAAACCTGTTTCGTAAATTCTTTGCAGGATTTTACACCACTATTCTTGACATAGAGCCTATTTTTCTTGGAATCTCTAGCCCTTTTGATTGGTGTAAAAAATTTTGCCTAAAGCTATCACTTCCTTTCAGCACACCTAAAAAAGGGCGCAAAAAAATAGGACTATATCGGTGAAACCCTTTTGTAATGCGGGTTTAACTGATTTAGTCCTATTATATCACAAGCGTAGTTCAAGGGCTTAAAATAACGAAAATCCGCTCGTTACGAGCGGATTTTCTACATTAATTTATTCGTTTTTTAATACATATAATGTTCAACGCAGCCTTATATCAATACATTCAGCCCTTGAACAGTCTGCGCCATTTTTTTACGGCCCCTATGTTAATTTTACAATCCCTTGTCGGCTTTCATTCTGTCGATGGTTTTGATTATGCCCTCGGTTATGCCGGAAGCGAACGCCTCCTGCCCCGCCTCGCTGGTGAGGTAGGCTCTGTCGGAGGAATTGCTGATAAAGGCGGTTTCCACAAGGGCGGCGGGCTGGAGCGTGGTGCGCACCACGTAAAGATGCGAGCCGTCGTGTATCTGTCCGGCCTTAAGGCCCGTGGCGGCAAGGTTGGCGTTATAAATATTTTCCGCCAAAATCGTGCCGTACTTGGAATCGGGGTCGTAGTAGACCTGAGTGCCGTTGGAGTCGGGGTTTTCAAAGGAGTTGCAGTGTATGCTGACGAAAATTGCCGGGAGCTTGCCGCCGCGCTTTTGGTTGGCTATCTCGGCCCTCTGCTGGAGGGTGGGCTTTACGTCGTCGGAGGTGCGGGTGGCGATAACGGTATATCCCGCCGCGCGAAGCTTCGCGATAACCTTTTCCGATATGGCGAGGGTGATGGCGCTCTCCCTGACATTGCCGCCCATCGCGCCGGGGTCGCTGCCGCCGTGGCCCGCGTCGATAACAACGGTGTTATAGTCAAATTCCTTGGTAGTTGTGGTATCCACCGTGCCGGAGGTGTCAAGCTCGACGGCCCCGCCCGAGCCTCCGCCGGAGGAGCTGTCGTCCTTGGGCGGCTCGCTGACGGGAATGGAGTCGGGCGAGAACACGGCTCCGTCGGTCAGGTCGCCGATGTTGGTGGCGTACTTGCCCGAGGCCGCCGTCGCCACGATAACGATACCGTTTTCGGCGCGGTATATCTCAATGTTGGGCTGCTTGTCCACGTCGAGCACTATGCGGGCCATGCCGTCGTGGTTGGCCGCGCGGACGTCCTTCACAATCGTGCCGGAGCCTTGAACCGCGCCGCCCGCGTACACCGCCCCGGGGAAGTCCAAAACGACGCGCTCGGGCGTGTTGTAGCGGGCCACGGAGGGCTTGACCGGCTTGGCGTACGTCAGATAAACGAGGTCGGCCGCGCCGTGCTTTTCAACGGATATTGCGCTCACCGCGCTCTCCGCCGCGGGCTGCGTCTGCTGCGTCTGCTGTGTCTGGGCCGGCTGCTGCGGCTGCGTCGTGGAGGTGGAGCCGCCGTAAACGTAGGCCGAGGCCTCGCTCAGCTTCACCGTGCGGCGGGCGTCGTCCCACTCGACGTCGTAGCCGAGCAGGTTCGCGACTATGCGCACGGGAACCATAGTTTTGTCGTTAATTATCATCGGCGCGGGGTCGCCGTCGGGAATGGATATTTTGGAGCGGCCCAGATAAACCGAGCGGCTGCCTGTGGTGAACAGCACCTCCGTGCCGTTATAGGATATTTTCGTCTGGCCGGTTTCGTTTATCCAAGTAACCGACGCGCCCAGCGACTCGAAAACCTCGCGCACCGGCACAAGAGTGCGGTCCATAAGTATCACGGGCGGCATTTCCTTCGTCGCGACGGGCCTGCCGTCCAGCTCGATAAACACGTCGGGCTCGTTATAGTAGTGATAAATTTCGTCGTATACCAAATTCATTTCCACAGCCTGCGCGGCCAAGGGACAGAGCATAAGGACGAGCGCAGCCGCCAGCAGAAGCTTTCGCATGGAATCACCTCGAAAAGACTTTATGTGACAAATTTTATTATAATATTTTTATGTTACACCACCGTTACAAGGCGGTAACGAAATTGTAAATTCCGTAACAATTACGTAAAATTTTAACAAATTTGTAAAAACTTACCATGTCACCTGTCCGTTCCCGGCGTCGAACGGAACTCCGTAATGCTCGTAGGCGGCTTTTGTGGCGCAGCGGCCGCGCGGGGTGCGGCTCAAAAAGCCGAGCTGCATAAGGTACGGCTCGTACACGTCCTCGATGGTGGAGGCGTCCTCGCCTATGGTGGCGGCGAGAGTGTCGAGCCCGACGGGGCCGCCGCCGAAGTTTTGAATTATCGAAAGCATCATGCGCTTGTCCACCGCGTCAAGGCCGAGGCGGTCTATTTCGAGTATCCCGAGGGCCTTGTCGGCCACGTCCTTTGAAATGCTCCCGTCGCCCATAATCTGAGCGAAGTCGCGCACGCGCCGCAGCAGGCGGTTGGCTATGCGCGGCGTACCCCGTGAGCGGGAGGCTATCTCAACCGCGCCCGCGTCCTCGATTTGCACTCCGAGAATTGCGGCGCTGCGGTGAATTATGGTGGTGAGGTCGTGCGTGTTGTAAAGCTCGAGCCGCGAAATCACGCCGAAGCGGTCGCGCAAGGGGGCCGAAAGCAGCCCCGCGCGGGTTGTCGCGCCGACCAAGGTGAAGGGCGAAAGACTCAGCCGCACCGACTGTGCGCTCGGCCCCTTGCCGATGATGATGTCGAGCGAAAAATCCTCCATCGCGGGGTAGAGTATTTCCTCCACGCTGCGGGAAAGGCGGTGTATCTCGTCGATGAAAAGCACGTCGTGCGGGCCGAGGTTCGTCAGTATCGCCGCCAAATCCATCGGCTTTTCGATGGCGGGGCCGCTGGTGATGCGGATATTCACGCCCATTTCGTTGGCGATTATGCCGGCGAGGGTCGTTTTGCCAAGGCCCGGCGGGCCGTAAAGCAGGCAGTGGTCGAGGGCCTCGCCGCGTTCGAGGGCGGCGTGGATATAGACCTTCAGGCTCTCTTTGGTTTTGTCCTGCCCGATGTACTCGTCCATGGTTTTGGGGCGGATGCTCAATTCAAGCTCATTGTCGCCGCTAAGCTGGCGGCCCGAGATTATGCGGTCGTCAAATTCCATTGCTCATCCTCCTAAGCGCTTCCTTAATCATATCCTCGGTCGAGAGGGCCGCGCCCTCGGCGCTTATGCGCACAACGGTTTTCTGGGCCTCGCTGGGCGAGCAGCCCAGCGCGATGAGCGCGTTTATAGCGGCCACGTCCGCCGAAGGGGCCGGCCCGTCGGCCGCCGCCTCCCTCGGGAGCCTGACGGCGTCGGCGGTGTCGATTTTGCCGCGCAGTTCAAGAATTATGCGCTGGGCGATTTTCGCCCCCACGCCCTGAGCGCGGCAGATGGCCTTCGCGTCGCCCGAGATTATGGCCGCCGCAAGCTCGGAGGGCGGCAGCGCGCTGAGTATCGAGAGCGCGGCCTTGCAGCCCACCCCGCTGACCGAGAGCAGGCGGTTGAAGTAGTCGATGCCGCTTTTGTCGGTGAAGCCGAAAAGCTTTATCGCGTCCTCCTGCACGTGCATATAGGTAAAGACCTTGGCCTCTCCGCCCTCGCCCGGCAGCCTTGCCATATCCGGGGTGGGCATGGCCACGCCGAAGCCTACGCCGCCCACGTCGAGGATTATCCCGCCCTCGCCCTTGTGGGCGATAGCGCCTTTTAAGTACGAAATCATTTTGTGTTCCCCCGTTTCAAAGGCTCGCCGAGAGCCGTTTGCGCGTTAAAGCGCGTGCTGTTGCCGTGGCAGACGGCTATTGCCAAGGCGTCGGCAACGTCGTCGGGCCGCGGTATGTCGTCGAGGCCGAGCATGAGCTTCATCATCTGCTGAATCTGCTTTTTGTCGGCTCTGCCGTAGCCCGTCAGCGCCTGCTTGACCTGAAGCGGCGTGTATTCGTATATCGGCACGCCCGCCTGCACCGCCGCCAGCAGAATTACCCCTCTGGCCTGCCCCACGGCGAAGGCCGTTTTGGCGTTGTTGTTGAAGAAAAGCTCCTCCACGCTTACGGCGTCGGGCTTGTATTTTTCGATGACCTCCGAGGCGCGGCCGTATATGTCCATCAGCCTGAGCTCGAGCGGGGTGTGGGCCGGAGTGGTTATCGCCCCGTACCAGACGGGCCTGTATGTATTCTGCACCTTATCCACCACTCCCGCGCCGACGATGGCTATGCCGGGGTCGATGCCGAGTATTCTTAAATCTTTCATGCGAATTTTCCTTTGCATAATATTTTGCCTAATATTATCCTAATATAATTGTAACTCAAAACGACAAAAAAATCAAGAGCCAAAAAAATCTGAAAAAATTTCAAAAAGGGCTTGTGTATTTATAAATTTTGTTGTATAATTATTGAAAAGTTTGCATTATGGAGGAAATCATTATGGCAGAAAAAATTGTACTTGCGTATTCCGGCGGGCTTGATACCTCTATCATCATCCCCTGGCTGAAGGAAAACTACGAGGGCTGCGAGGTTATCGCCGTCTGCGGCGACGTAGGACAGGGCAAGGAAACCGAGGGCCTTGAGGCAAGGGCCAAAAGGGCCGGCGCGTCCAAGCTGTATATTGAGGATTTGCGCGACGAATACGTTGAGAACTTCATCTATCCCGTTGTTAAGTCCGGCGCGGTTTACGAGGATAAATACCTTCTCGGCACCTCTCACGCCCGCCCCATAATCGCCAAAAGGCTGGTCGAAATAGCCCTGAAAGAGGGCGCAACGGCCATCTGCCACGGCGCGACCGGCAAGGGCAACGATCAGGTGCGCTTCGAGCTTACGATTAAGGCTCTCGCGCCCCAGCTTAAGATTATAGCCCCGTGGCGCGTGTGGGATATAAAGTCCCGCGAGGACGCCGTCGATTACGCCGAGGCTCACCATATCGAGATACCCGTCACCAAGAAGGAGCTTTACTCCCGCGACCGCAATATCTGGCACATCAGCCACGAGGGTATGGATCTTGAAGACCCCGCCAACGAGCCGCAGCTCGACAGCCTCTTAAAGCTCACCGTTCCGCCCGAAAAGGCTCCCGACGAGCCCAAGTATATCACGATAGGCTTTGAGAAGGGCTGCGCCACCACGCTCGACGGCGAAAAAATGCGCCCCCGCGAGCTTGTTGAAAAGCTTAACGAGATAGGCGGAGCTTACGGCATAGGCATAGCCGACATCGTGGAGGACCGCCTTGTCGGCATGAAGAGCCGCGGCGTTTACGAAACGCCCGGCGGCACAATTCTTTACTACGCTCACCGCGAGCTGGAGTATCTTTGCCTTGACCGCGACACCCAAGCCTTTAAGCGTCATGTCGGCATAAAGATGGCCGAGCTCGTCTACGACGGCAAGTGGTACACCCCCCTGCGCGAGGCCATTTCCGCCTTTGTGGACTCCACGCAGGAAACCGTCACCGGCGAGGTTCGCCTCAAGCTTTACAAGGGCAGCGTGTCCTCCGCAGGCGCGAAGAGCGAATATTCCCTCTATAACGAGGACATCGCGAGCTTCGGCGACAGCCACGAGCTTTACAGCCACAAGGATTCGGCGGGCTTTATAAACCTGTTCGGCCTGCCGCTGAAGGTTCGCGCGCTGATGAAGCAAAAGAACGAAAATAAATAAGCGACTGATTTGGGGCGGCCTTTGTCGCCCCAAAAAATTACCGCTGAATATAAGGGGAGAATAATATGAAGCTTTGGGGCGGACGCTTTGAAAAGGCCACCGACAAGGCCGTGGACGATTTTAACTCGTCAATTCGGTTCGACAGCCGTATGTACCGGCAGGATATACAGGGCTCCATGGCCCACGCCGAGATGCTGGGCCGCCGCGGCATAATCCCGAAGGAGGACGCGGAGCTTATCGTAAAGACGCTCGGCGAGATACTTGCCGACATCGAGGCCGGCAGGGTGGAGTTTTTGGTTGACGCCGAGGACATACACATGAACGTGGAAAAGCTTTTGACCGACCGTATAGGCGAGCCGGGCAAGCGGCTCCACACGGGCCGCAGCCGCAACGACCAAGTCGCGCTCGACACCCGTATGTACGCCCGCGACGCAATCGACGCCATAATTCCCATGCTGCGCGAGCTTGCGGAAACCTTGCTGAATTTGGCCGAGGATAACCTTTTCACGATAATGCCGGGCTATACGCACTTGCAAAAGGCGCAGCCAATAACGCTGGCCCACCACTTCATGGCCTACGTGTGCATGCTGACGAGGGATATGGAGCGTTTGGCTCAAGCGCGCGAGCGCGTCAACGTAATGCCGCTGGGCAGCGGCGCTCTCGCCGGCACCACCTACCCCCTCGACAGGGAGTTTGTGGCCGAAAGGCTGGGCTTTTCCGCCGTCACGGCCAATTCGCTCGACGGTGTTTCCGACCGCGATTTCGCCATCGAAACGGTGTTCTGTCTTTCGCTCGTGATGACGCATCTTTCCCGCTTTTCCGAGGAGCTTATCCTCTGGAGCAGCAACGAGTTCCGCTTTGTCACCATGGACGACGCTTACTCCACCGGCAGCTCCATCATGCCTCAGAAAAAGAACCCCGACGTGGCCGAGCTGATACGCGGCAAAACCGGCCGCGTGAACGGCGACCTTGTGGCCCTGCTCACGGTGATGAAGGGCCTGCCGCTGGCTTACAACAAGGATATGCAGGAGGATAAGGAGGCCCTTTTTGACGCTATCGACACCGTTTCCCTCTGCGTGCCGGTGTTCACCAAGATGATAGCGGCGATGAAGATAAATAAGGAAATAATGTATAAGGGCGCGAGCGCGGGCTTCACCAACGCCACCGACGTGGCCGACTACCTTGTTAAGAAGGGTATGCCCTTCCGCGAGGCTCACGGCGTTGTGGGGCGCATGGTGCTCGCCGCCGAAAAGAAGGGCGTCGGGCTTGAAGAGCTCAGCCTCGACGAGCTGCGCGAATGCAGCCCCCTCATCGAAAACGACATATACGAGGCAATAAGCATGGAAACCTGCGTCAAGGGCCGCGACCTTATCGGCGGCCCCGCCCCCTCGGCGGTGGAACGCTCCATAGCCGAGGCCCGCGAAAAGCTTAAAATTCGGAAAAGCTGAAATAAACCCCGCGCCCCCGGAATAAACTGTAGTACAACTACCGTTTTACTGGGGGGTCTTGCAGTGAAAAAGCTTATCGCTCTGCTAATTACCTTTTTTATATGCTTCCCGGTGCGCTCAGCCGCGCCGGAGGACATATCGGCCAAAAGCGCCGTGCTGATGGACGCCGCCTCGGGAAGACTGCTTTACGAAAAAAACGGCTTCGAGCGGCTGCCGATGGCCAGCACCACAAAAATCATGACGGCCCTGCTCGTCATCGAGAACTGCGGCCTCGGCGAAAGCGTCACCGTCAGCCCGACCGCCGCCTCGGTCGAGGGTTCGTCCCTTTGGCTCGAGGCTGGGGAGAACCTCACCGTGGAGCAGCTTCTTTACGGGCTTATGCTTAAAAGCGGCAACGACGCGGCCGTCGCCTTGGCCGAAAAAACAGCCGGCTCCGAGGAAGCCTTCGTCGCGCTGATGAACGCGCGTGCGCGGGAGCTGGGGCTTGGCAACACGGGCTTCAAAACGCCGAACGGCCTCGACGCCGACGGCCACCACACCACCGCCTGCGATTTGGCTGCTCTGACGCGCCGCGCCATGCAGAACCCGGTTTTCAAAAAAATCGTTTCCACAAAGGAAACCTCCATTCCGTGGGCGGGCCGCCGCTGGGACAGAGCGCTGAAAAACCACAACAAGCTGCTGTGGAGCTACGATGGCTGCGTCGGCGTTAAGACGGGCTTCACGAAAAAGGCGGGCCGCTGCCTTGTGTCCGCCGCCGAAAGAGAAGGCCGCACGCTCATCTGCGTCACGCTCAACGCCCCGAACGACTGGGACGACCACAAAAGGCTGCTCGATTACGGCTTCGGCGAGTTTGCCTCCGCCGCGATAGCCAAAAAGGGCGAACGCCACAGCTCCGTCACGGTTGGCGACAGCGAGATAGGGCTGGTTTTCGCCGAGGACTTTACAACCTCCCTTCGCCCCGACGAGGCCGAAAGCGTCGAGGTGCGCCGCGAGATGGGCGAGATAACGCTCCCGGTCAAAAAGGGGCGCCGCCTCGCGACGGCCGCCATATTCGCCAACGGCGAGTATCTCGGCTCGGTGGGCCTTCTTGCCGACAGAAGCGTCGAGGCCGACGGCTTCGGCGATAAGCTGATAAAAATTATAAAGGAACTGATGTGAATGCGTCTGCAAAAATATATCGCCATGTGCGGCGTGGCCTCCCGCAGGGGAGCCGAACGCCTTATCGAAAGCGGGCGGGTGCTCGTAAACGGCAGCCTTGTGGACTACATGGGCTGCGAGGTGGACGGGGAGCGCGACGAGGTAAGCGTGGACGGCGTTGTCATTTCGCCCGAAAAGCGGTTGGTATACATCGCGCTCAATAAGCCGAAAAACTACGTCACCACCGTCAGCGACGACCTTGGCCGCCCCACCGTTATGGAGCTGGTGAGCGACATAAACGAGCGCATCTACCCCGTCGGCAGGCTGGATTTCGACACCTCGGGCCTGCTTATTATGACGAACGACGGCGATTTTGCCAACGCCGTCACCCACCCGAGCCATCAGGTGGACAAGACCTATATCGCGCGGGTGAGCCGCCCCCTTGAAAAGAGCGACATCGAGGCTCTCCGCGCCGGCGTTGAGCTCGACGGGCGCAAAACGGCCCCCGCGAGGGTAGAGCCGCTCAGCAATCCCAAGCGTATTTTTGAGCTGAAAATCTCGATACACGAGGGCCGCAACCGTCAGGTCAGAAGAATGCTCGAGGCTGTCGGCGCCGAAACGCCCGCCCTACAGCGCGTGGCCGTGGGCGGAGTGACGCTCGGCAATCTCCCCGAGGGGAAGTGGCGCCGCCTTAAACAGGTGGAGATAGATAAATTGAGAGGCAGGAAAAACCATGATAAAAGTAATGATAATAAGCGATAAACGGGTGATAGAGTCCGTCTGCGAAAACCCGTCCGACAGCCTCCGCCTCGCATGGGCGCAGGAGGGGCCGCAGAGCCGGGGCTACGCCGCCTTCACCGAGGAGGGCGAGCTGCTCTACGCCGTGGATAAGGACAATATTTTCGAACTGCTTGTCCGCGCCGCGCTCAACCACCTTGACCTCGGCGGCGTCGAGAAGGCCTTCTGCAAAAACGAGGCCATGTTCCCGGGACTGTATCTTTTGGGCTTTAAGCCCGGCGAAAACGGGCTTGAGATAAACATCAAGGACTTTTTCGCGACGGGCTGTCATTGACGGGAGGGATAGTATGCTTTTCGGCAAAAGAAAAACGGAGCCGCCCGCGCCGACCGGCCATATCGACGACGGCAATGTGGAGCTTGAATCGAGCATATGCACCGGCGAAACTCTTATCGGCTTTCGCAGCAAGGCCACCGGCAGGCTCGAAAAGGCCGTGGTTGTGCGCCGCCAAAGCGACATCGACGAGTTTTACCGCGAGCATGACCTGAAAAACACGGGAAGGCTGAAATATACGAGGTGATAAAAGTTGTTCACACATCTTCACGTCCACAGCGAATACAGCCTGCTGGACGGTATGTGCCGCGTAAGCGAGCTGCCCAAAAGGGCGAAGGAGCTTGGCCAAACGGCCGTCGCTCTAACCGACCACGGCGTGATGTACGGCGCGGTGGATTTTTACAAGGCCTGCAAGGCCGAGGGCGTAAAGCCCATCATCGGCTGTGAGATATACACCTCACGCGATATGTACGACAAGCGCGGACGCGAGGATAACGGCATAAACCACCTTGTTCTGCTGTGCAAAAACGAGCAGGGCTATAACAACCTTATCCGTATAGTTTCCGCCGGCTGGGTGGACGGTTTTTATTACAAGCCCCGCGTAGACCGAAGCATACTCGAAAAGTACAAGGGCGGGCTTATCGCGCTTTCGGCCTGCCTCGCCGGCGAGATACCCCGCGCGCTTGCCGCCGGGGACGAAAAGGCCGCGCGGGAGAGCGTGGAGTTTTTCAAAAGCGTTTTCGACGAATTTTACATCGAGCTTCAGGACCACGGCATCGACGAGCAAAAACGCCTAAATCCGCTGCTCCTGAAGCTTGCCCGCGATACGGATACCCCCGTCGTCGTCACCAACGACGCGCACTACCTGACTAAGGCCGACGCGAAAAACCAAGATATGCTGCTCTGCATACAAACGGGCAAAAAGCTTGACGAGCCGGATCGCCTGCGCTTCGCCACCAACGAGTTCTACCTTAAGAGCGAGGACGAAATGCGCGCCCTGTTCCCAAACCTCCCCGAAGCCTTCGACAACACCGCCAAAATTGCCGAAAAATGTAATTTCGACTTCAAGTTCGGCGAACGCCGCCTCCCGCATTTCGACGTGCCGCAGGGCTACACCGCCGAGGAATATCTGCGGAAGCTTTGCGACGAGGGTCTTAAGGAGCGTTACGGCGATTTGGCCGAAACCCACCGCGAAAGGCTCGAATACGAGCTCGGCGTTATCAGCTCGATGGGCTTTGTGGACTATTTCCTCATCGTGTGGGACTTCATCAACTACGCCAAGCGCAACAAAATCCCCGTCGGGCCGGGCCGAGGCAGCGGCTGCGGCAGCGTCGCGGCCTACTGCCTGCATATCACCGACGTCGAGCCCACGCAGTACAACCTCATTTTCGAGCGCTTCCTAAACCCCGAGCGCGTCAGTATGCCCGATTTCGACGTGGATTTCTGCCCCCGCCGCCGAGGCGAGGTCATAGACTACGTTATTAATAAGTACAAACCCGAAAACGTCAGCCAGATAGGCACCTTCGGCACCATGAAGGCCAAGGCCGCAATCCGCGACTGCGGCCGCGTGCTTGGCGTGCCCTACGGCGAGGTGGACGCCATCTCCAAAATGGTGCCGCAGCGGCTCGGAATAACGCTTAAAGCCGCTCTTGAGGAAAGCCCAAAGCTTAAGGCCGCCTACGCCGAAAGCCCGACCGTTAAAAAAATCATCGACTCCGCAATTTCCATCGAGGGCCTGCCCCGTAACGTCGGCACCCACGCCGCCGCCGTCGTCATCGCCGGCAAGCCCGTTTCGACCTACGTTCCGCTGCAGCGGAGCGACAACATAATCTCCACCCAGTATACCAAGGATACCGTCGAGGAGCTCGGGCTGCTCAAAATGGACTTCCTCGGGCTGAGAAATCTGACGATAATCGACGACTGCGTGAAGATTCTCGCCTCCCTCGGCGTACATCTCGACATGGCCAAAATCGACTACTCCGTGCCGGAGGTCTACGCCATGATAGCCGAGGGCGACACCGACGGCGTTTTTCAGCTCGAAAGCTCGGGAATGCGCGTCTTTATGCGCCGCCTCTGCCCCGAAAATCTCGAGGACATCATCGCCGGCGTGGCCCTTTACCGCCCCGGCCCCATGGACTTTATCCCCACCTACGTGGCCGCCAAGGCCGACCCGTCCAAGGTCACCTTCAAGCACCCGAGTCTCGCGCCAATTCTCGACATGACCTACGGCTGCATAGTTTATCAGGAGCAAGTAATGCAGATTGTGCAAAAGCTCGCGGGCTTCTCGATGGGCCGTGCCGACGAGGTGCGCCGCGCCATGAGCAAAAAGAAGGCCAAAGATATGGAAAAGGCCCGCCAAAGCTTTATCTACGGCGAGCTTAACGACGACGGCAGCGTCCGCGTGCCGGGCTGTATCAGGAACGGCGTGGACGAAAAAACCGCCGCCAGCATCTTCGACGACATGGACGCCTTCGCTCAGTACGCCTTCAATAAAAGCCACGCCGCGGCCTACGCCGTGCTGGCCTACCAAACGGCCTACCTCAAATGCCTTTACCCCGAGGCCTTCATGGCCGCCCTCATCACCAGCGTTATGGGCGACAACGACAAGGTGGCCGCCTACATTAATAATTGCCGCCAAAAGGGAATAAGTATTCTCCCGCCGGATATAAATAAAAGTGACAGCGGCTTCACCATCGAAAACGGGGCCATACGCTTTGGCCTCACGACAATCAAAAACGTGGGCGAGGGCTTTGTCCGCGCCTGTATCGAGGAACGCCGCCGCGGCGGGGATTTCGTCAGCCTGCGCGACTTCGCCGAGCGCATGGCCGGCGGCGAGCTGAACAAGCGCGGCGTGGAGGGTTTCATCAAGGGCGGAGCCTTCGACAGCCTCCCCGGCAGCCGCTGGCAGAAGCTGGCGGTATACGAGCAGGTTTTGTCCTCGGCGGCGCATAACGTCCGCGACAATATCGCCGGGCAGATTTCCTTCTTCTCCATGAACGACGACGACGATAAGGCCGACGATTTCCCCGACGTACCCGAGCGCGGCAGCCGCGAGCTGCTCGACATGGAGCGCGAGGCCATCGGGGTTTACATCTCCGGCCACCCGTTGGACGAGTACCGTCAGACTATGGCCGCTATGGGCCTGCCCGAGATAGAACGGGCGCTGGCTGCCGGCGGCGAGGAGGAGCGCGGCTTTTCCGACGGCGATACCGTGGCCGTGGCCGGCATAATCACCTCCGTGCGCGAAAAAATCACCAAAAATAACACCGTCATGGCCTACATTCAGCTCGAGGATTTCACCGGCGGCATCGAGTGCGTGGTTTTCCCCAAGCTTTACGGCAGCGTCGGCGGCGTCGCCCGCGAAAACAGCATCGTTGTTCTGACGGGCCGCATCGACGTCAAGGAGGAGGAAGCCCCCAAGCTTATAGCCGAAACCATCGCCCCCCTCGCGCAGTCCCAAGCCGCCCCCGCGCGTCAGTCCCCCGCTGCGGCCGCGCGGCCCGCGTCGGCAACGCTCGAAATTGACCTTCGCGACGACGAGCTTCCCCTTCTCGACGGCCTTCGCAGCGTCATTTTTAAGAGTAAAGGCCCCGTGCCGATTGCCGTGTCTTGTTCCTACGGCAGGATTCCCGTGGCCGCGAAATGCTCCTGCGACCCGTCGGAGCAGCTCATATCAACGATAAATAGCATAGTTGGCCGCGAATGTGCGACGATAAAATAGCGAAAGTGTATAAAAAACAAAAAATTTCAAAAAAACTGTTGATTTTTTTCGGCGCAAGGTGTATTATACTATCGTTATCAACGTAAGTCAGCAAAGAGAGGTCTTATTATGTGGACAGTTATTTATATAGCTAAAAACGCCGAGCTGGCCGGCAGGCTCAAGGCCGCTCTGAGCGAAAGGAATATCATCGTCATGGCGCGGCCGCTCAGCCGCGGGCAGGAAGCCGCCGACGCAGGGTACGAGATACTTGTTCCCGCCGCCGAGGTCGAGGAAGCCCTCGAAATCATTATTGACGTAGCGTAAATATTGAGGTCGCCCCGGCGGAGCTTGCTCCGCCGGGATTTTCGTCGTCGGAGCAAGCTCCGCCGTCTTTTCGGGGCCCCTCGGGCGAAAAAAAACAAAAAAGTTTCAAAAAAGGGGTTGACAAACGAGAATATTTGTGGTAGACTAATGAAGCTGTCGCGAGAGGCGGCGGC
>CANRER010000021.1 GCA_947629615.1 uncultured Clostridia bacterium
GAGGAAAAAACAACCAAGGTCTATGACGAGAGCCAAATTCAGGTGCTGGAGGGCCTTGAGGCCGTCCGCAAGCGCCCGGGTATGTATATCGGCTCCACGGGCGAAAACGGCCTCCACCATCTTGTATACGAAATTGTGGACAACAGTATCGACGAGGCTTTGGCCGGATACTGCACTCATATCGAGGTCGAGATAGGTAAGGACAATACCATAACCGTTACCGACAACGGCCGAGGTATCCCCACGGGCATTCACCCACAGCAGGGTGTGTCCACCGTCGAGGTAATTCATACGGTGCTTCACGCGGGCGGCAAGTTCGGCGGCGACGGCTACAAGGTCAGCGGCGGTCTGCACGGCGTCGGCGCAAGCGTTGTAAACGCGCTCAGCGAGTGGTTCGAGGTTTGGGTTCACGACGGAAAGCATATCCATTATCAGAAGTACGAGCGCGGCGCCCCGGTGGAGCCGCTGAAAATCGTGGGCGAAACCGACCACACCGGCACAACTACGCGCTTTAAGCCCGACGGCGAGATTTTCGACGTTCTCGTTTTCGATTACGACGTACTGCTGCGCCGCATGAGGGAGCAGGCCTTCCTTAACAAGGGAGTGCGCATAACCCTCACCGACAGGCGCGATAACGGCGAGGAGGGCGAAAAAAGCGAAAGCCTGATGTACGAGGGAGGCATAATCTCCTTTGTCGAATACATCAACCGCACCAAGGAGGTACTCCACCCCGAGGTCATTTATCTTGAAGCCGAGCGCGACGACATGAACGTCGAGATTGCCATGCAGTACAACACCGATTACAACGAGGTGATAGTTTCCTTCGCCAATAACATACATACGACGGAGGGCGGCTATCACGAAACGGGCTTCAAGAACGCGCTGACGAAGATACTCAACGATTATGCGAGGAAATACAATTTGATAAAGGACGGCGACAAAAAGCTCAGCGGCGAGGACGTGCGCGAAGGTCTTACGGCGATAATTTCGGTCAAGATAGCCGAGGCGCAGTTCGAGGGCCAGACCAAAACTAAGTTGGGCAATATCGAGGTGCGCTCCCTTGTGGAAAACAGCATGGTCGAAGCTCTCGGCAGCTACCTTGAGGAAAACCCCGCCGTGGCGAGGCTTGTGATAGATAAGGCCATGACGGCCAACCGCGCCCGCGAGGCCGCCCGCAAGGCCCGCGAGCTTACCCGCAGGAAAAACTCGCTTGAAAACACCACCCTTCCCGGCAAGCTGGCCGACTGCATCGAAAACGGCATTGAGCGCACCGAAATATATATCGTCGAGGGAGATTCCGCCGGCGGCAGCGCCAAGCAGGGCCGCGACAGGAATTTCCAAGCCATACTCCCGCTTTGGGGCAAAATGCTGAACGTCGAAAAGGCCCGGGCCGATAAGATATACGGCAACGACAAGCTGACTCCCGTCATTACCGCGCTCGGCGCGGGCATAGGCGAGGAGTTCGACATAAACAAGCTGCGCTACGGCAAGGTCATAATCATGGCCGATGCCGATGTGGACGGCAGCCATATCCGCACCCTTCTTTTGACGTTCTTCTTCCGCTTTATGCGGCCGCTCGTCGAGCAGGGCCACGTTTATCTTGCCCAGCCGCCTCTGTTCAAGAACAAGAGAGGCAAGGAGGAAAGCTACACCTACACCGAAGAGGAGCAGGAGGAAGCCCTTCGCGAAATGAGAGAGCGCTACGGCGAGGACGTCAAGATTGACATTCAGCGCTACAAGGGCCTTGGCGAAATGGATCCCGAGCAGCTTTGGGAAACCACGATGAACCCCGAAACCCGCAATATGCTCCGCGTCACCATGGACGACGCCGTCGCCGCGGACGAGATATTCACCATCCTCATGGGCGACAAGGTCGAGCCTCGCCGCGAGTTCATCGAGGTCAATTCCAAGTACGTCACCAATCTTGACATTTGAGAAAGGAGCAGGCCCACATGGCTTCAGAAGCAAGGGAGTTCAACGCCGGCAATATTACCGACGTAGAGCTCGTCAGCGAGATGAAAAGCTCGTATATCCAATACGCCATGAGCGTTATCGTCAGCCGCGCCCTGCCCGATGTGCGCGACGGACTTAAGCCCGTTCACAGAAGAATACTTTATACAATGTATCAGGCGGGGTATACCCCCGACAAGCCCTACAAGAAGTGCGCCGCCACCGTCGGCGACGTTCTCGGTAAATACCACCCCCACGGCGACGCTTCGGTTTACGACGCGATGGTGCGTATGGCGCAGGACTTTTCGCTGCGCTACCCTCTGGTGGACGGCCACGGCAACTTCGGTTCGGTGGACGGCGACCCGCCGGCGGCCTATAGATACACCGAGTCGCGCATGAGCAAAATCGCGCTCGAAACGCTTAACGACATCGACAAGGAAACCGTCGATTTTATGCCCAACTACGACGGCAGCCTGAAGGAACCCGAGGTGCTGCCATCAAGGCTGCCGCAGCTTCTCGTCAACGGCAGCTCGGGCATAGCCGTCGGCATGGCCACGAATATTCCGCCCCACAACCTGACAGAGGTCATCAACGGCATTGTGGCTTATATAGATAACCGCGATATATCCATCGACGAGCTTATGACCCACATAAAGGGCCCCGACTTCCCCACCGCCGGCCTCATCATGGGCAAGAGCGGTATCCGCGCCGCCTACCAGACGGGCAGGGGAAAAATACTTATGCGCTCCCGCGCCGAAATTGAGGGCGACGACGGCCAGCGTCAGCGCATAATCGTCACCGAAATCCCGTATCAGGTCAACAAGGCGCGGCTCATTGAAAAAATCGCCGAGCTGGTGCGCGAAAAGCGCATCGAGGGCATAAGCGGCCTGCGCGACGAATCCGACCGCAACGGTATGCGCATAGTTATTGAGATAAAGCGCGACGCCAACGCCAACGTGGTGCTGAATAATCTGTATAAGAACACCCAAATGCAGGAAAGCTTCGGCGTTATCATGCTGGCGATAGTCGACGGCCAGCCGAAGGTGCTTGACCTCAAGCAGATAATTGAAAATTACGTTTCCTTTCAGGAGGACGTTATCCGAAGGCGCACCGCCTTCGACCTCGACAAGGCGAAGGCCCGCGCCCACATACTGGAGGGCCTGCTTATCGCTCTCGATAACATTGACGCGGTAATAAAAACCATTCGCGAAAGCTACGACGACGCAAAGGAAAGGCTGATGGAAAGGTTCAGCCTTTCCGAGGAGCAGGCCAAGGCCATTCTCGACATGAGGCTGGCGCGGCTTCAGGGCCTCGAAAAGGAGAAGATAGACGCTGAGTATAACGAACTGCTCGCGAGGATAAAGTACTATACCGACGTGCTTCAAAGCGAGAGCATGGTGCTTGACATAATCAAGCAGGAGCTCGGCGTTATGAAGGAAAAATACGGCGACGAGCGCCGCACCGAAATCACGAGCGTGGTTGACGATATTGACATCGAGGATCTTATCGAGGAGGAGGAAAACGTCATAACCCTCACCCACTTCGGCTACGTAAAGCGTATGCCTACCGCGGCGTACCGCAGTCAGCGGCGCGGCGGCAGGGGCGTGACCGGCCTCCAGACGCGCGAGGAGGATTACGTGGAAACGATATTCTCGTCCTCCACCCACGATAATATTCTGTTTTTCACCAACAGGGGCCGTATGTACAAGCTCAAGGCCTACCAGCTCCCCGAGGCGGGGCGGCAGGCGCGCGGCACGGCTATTGTAAACCTGCTGCCCATCGAAAACGGCGAAAAGATAACCGCCGTTATCCCCCTGCGCGATTTTGAGGACGGCAGGTATCTCCTGATGTGTACGCGCGGCGGCGTTATCAAAAAGACCGGGCTTATGGAATACAGCAATATCCGCAAGGGCGGGCTGATAGCCATAAACCTCGACGAGGGCGACGAGCTTATCCGCGTGGAGCTGACCGACGGCAAAAACGAGGTCGTAGTTGCCACTCACGACGGCATGGCTATACGCTTCAACGAGATGGACGTTCGCTCCACGGGCCGCGTTTCAAGGGGCGTTAAGGCCATAACCCTGCGCGGCGGCGATTACGTTATCGGTATGTGCGTGCCGAGCGAAGGCGAGGAGCTTTTGCTCATCAGCGAAAACGGCTACGGCAAGCGGACGGGGCTCGACGCATACCGCGTTCAGGGCCGCGGCGGCCTCGGCCTGAGAAGCTATAAAATATCCGACCAAACCGGCAGCGTTGTGGCCATTCACAGCGTTGGCGACGGCGACGATATTATGATGATAACCAGCGAGGGCGTTGTTATCCGCATTTCCGCGGCGGACATCAGCACCATAGGCCGCAATACGCGCGGCGTGCGGCTGATGCGCCTCGGCGAGGAAGTGAAGGTGGTTTCCGCCGCCAAGACCGACCACGAGGAGCCGCAGGAGGACGCGCCCGCCGAAGCCCCCTCGGAGGAACAAGAACAAGAATAATAAAACGAAAAAAGACCCCCGCGCGGGGGTCTTTTGTTACATATATTTTGCCATATCCTTTCGTAGGCGGGCGATGATTTTCTTTTCGAGGCGGGAGATATAGCTTTGGCTTATGCCGAGCAGGTCGGCGACCTCCTTTTGGGTGAGCTCCTTTCTGCCGCCGAGGCCGTAGCGCAGCTCCACTATCTGCTTTTCGCGGCGGCTCAGCCTATCCATTGCTTGGTGCAAAAGCTGGCAGTCCACCTCCTCCTCGATGTGCTTATCCACGCTGTCGGCGTCGGAACCGAGTACGTCGCCGAGCAGCAGCTCGTTGCCGTCCCAGTCCACGTTCAGCGGCTCGTCGAACGAAACCGTCACGCGGCTGTTGCTGTTTTTGCGCAGATACATGAGTATCTCGTTTTCAATGCAGCGGCTGGCGTAGGTGGCGAGCTTTATTTTTTTGTTCGGATCGAAGGTGTTAATGGCCTTTATCAGCCCTATTGCCCCGATTGAGATAAGGTCGTCGGGGCAGACGCCGGTGTTGTCGAAGCGCCGCGCTATGTAGACCACGAGCCGTAAATTGCGCTCGATGAGGATATTGCGGTACTTTACGTCGGCGATTTTGGCTATACATTCGGCCTCCTCCTCGGGCGGGAGGGGCGGCGGCAGATAGTCGCCCCCGCCGATGTAGTTCACCTCGGCGGGGTGTTGAATGAGGTATTGGCGGAAGATGGATCTAAGGGCAAGCATGGCGGCCTCCTATATGATAATTGATAAATGAGAGCCGAGCCGCCGCAGGCCCATGGCGGCGAAGCTCCCGTTCCCGGTTCAGTTGGGGTTATACAGCGCGTCGTAGCTGCGGTCGGCCGAAAGGGCCCGTGGGTATATTCCTATAACGCAGCGTTCCATCGGGCGCATGGCCCCGCCGTCCATGACGGCGGCGAGGTCGGGGACGAAGCCCACCATAAGGCCCTCCTCGCGGCCCACGGAGTTGAATGGGATAAGCCTCGCGCGCACGCCGAGGGCGGCCATCTCGCTCAGGCCGTCCTGAAGGTTTTCCGACGAAAGACTCAGCCGGGCCTCGGGGCCGAAAAGCTCGCCGAGAGCGTCCAGCTCGGCCACGATGACGGGAGCGCGGCTTATGGGGTCCACAAGTATGTTGCCGGTGTCGGCAAGGGCTGTGAGCTCGGCCCTGCGGCCCCCAAGCTCCACAACCACCCTGCGGCGCGCGCCGCGGCGGCGGCAGAGCCGCGCCACGCCTACGATTATGCGAAGCCCGCCGTAAAACGCCGCCGCGCCGGCAAACAGGGCCGTGGCCGGAATGTCCAGATACATAACTCCGTTGGAATACACGGCCCCGAGGGCCGCGCCCCAGCCCGTCATGAACACCAGCGCGAAGCTCAACCCGCCAAAGACCAGCGACAGGCCGTAAAATATGCCCAGCAGGCGGAAAAACTCGCCGAGGCCGTATATGGGGAAGGCGGCGCAGATTATCATCATCGAGGCGATAAGCTTAAAAACCAGCCCGCCGAGAACGCTCAGGTTCGGGAAAAACACCGCTATGGCGTAGGCCGCGCCGAGAGCGGCCCCAAGCAGCGAACGCCACAGCGGAGGGCGGCTTTTGCCCAGCAGCCCCGCCGCCCGAAGCAATATGAAATTGACCGCCAGATTTACGGCGAAAAGCACGTCTATGTATACCACCGGCATGGCGTCACCCCATATTCGTAAATTGGCCCTCCGCACCGGCCCTTGGCGCCGATACGGTTATTTTACCGCCGTTTTCGGGAAAATGCTGTCGCAATAAAGGCACGGGCGGGGAAAAATTATCTACAAATTTTTGCAAAAAATCTTGACAAAGCGCGGGTTTAGTTATAAAATTATTCTGTTATATATTGTTTGTCCGCCTCAAAGGAGGCTGAAGCATGGACGCGCTCATTTTCAACATACAGCGGTTCTCGACCCACGACGGGCCGGGAATACGCACGACGGTGTTTTTCAAGGGCTGCCCCTTGCGCTGCCGTTGGTGCCACAACCCCGAAAGCCAAGGCTTCGCGCCGGAAATAATGCATAACCCCGAACGCTGCGTCCTCTGCGGGCGCTGCGCGTCGGTCTGCCCCGAGGGAGCGGTTTCGTTCAGCGGGGGCAAAATCGCGACCGACCGCGAAAAATGCGCGGTCTGCGGCCTCTGCGCCGAGGAATGTCCCGCCTGCGCGAGGGAGCTGGCCGGTCAGCGCCGCTCCGTGGACGAAATATTGGATATAATCCGCCGCGACAGAACATTTTACGGCGAAAGCGGCGGCGGGGCCACGTTCTCGGGCGGAGAGTGCCTTTCGCAGCTTGGCCCGCTCGCCGAGCTGCTCGCGGGCTGCCGCCGTTTGGGCGTAAGCGCGGCGGTGGATACCTGCGGGGCCGCACCGTGGGAGTCGATTGAGGCCGTCGCCCCGCTGACCGATTTATGGCTTTACGACATAAAGTGCGTGGACGGCGAAAAGCATAAGGCCCTGACCGGCGCGGGGAACGAATTGATTCTCGCGAATTTGCATAGGCTTAAGGAAGGGGGCGCGCGCATCTGGCTGCGCCTGCCGCTGATAGGCGGGTTGAACGATACCGCCGCCGACGTTTCCGCCGCGCTCGCGCTGGCGGGGGATATAAAGCCCGAAAAGGTCAGCCTGCTGCCCTACCATTCGACGGGCAGCTTCAAGTACGGCCGCTTGGGCCGCGAAGCCGAGGACTTTGCCGCTCCGACGAAGGAGAGGCTTGACGAAATAAAAGAAATTTTTGTCGCCGCCGGGCATAAAACGGCCGTCGGCGCGTAAGAAAGGGTGTCGGATATGAGAGGCTATACCGAAAGAACAAAAAAGCTGCGCGAACAGAGCGTCAACGCTCAGCCGCGAATTTCGGCCGAGCGAGCCTACTGGTTCACACAGGCGTATAAAAAATACGAGGGCAGCGTGGATATTCCCGTCCTTCGCGCCCTCGCGTTCAAAACCTATATGGAAAATCGCGAGCTCTGCATAAACGATGGCGAGCTCATCGTCGGCGAAAAGGGCGTGGGGCCGCAGTGCTCGCCCACCTTCCCCGAGCTTTGTTGCCATACTATGGAGGATCTTTCCGTCATGAACGACCGTGAGCTTATCAGCTTTAAGGTCGATGATGAAACCCGCCGCCTGCACGAGCGGGAGATTATGCCCTACTGGAGCCACCGCAGTATCCGCGAAAAGATTATGGCCTCCACAAGCCAAGAGTGGAAGGACTGCTACGCGGCCGGTATGTTCACCGAATTTATGGAGCAGCGCGGCCCCGGCCACACGGGCGGCGGCGGCGGCTTCTATAAAAACGGCTTTTCCGATTATAAGAAAAAAATAGAGGCGAAGCTCGCCTCCCTCGATTTTGCCCACGACCTCGAAGCCTACGACAAAAAGGCCGAGCTTACGGCCATGAGCATAGCCTGCGACGCGATAATCGCCTACGGCCGCCGCTACAGCGCCTACGCCCGCGAGCTTGCCGAAAAGGAAACCGACCTGCAAAGGAAGGCCGACCTTATGCTCATCAGCGAGAACTGCGCCGTTGTGCCGGAATTTGCGCCCCGCACCTTCCATCAGGCGCTTCAGATGTACTGGTTCGTCCACATCGGCGTGACCAGCGAGGTGAACCCGTGGGACGCCTTCACCCCCGGCAGGCTTGACCAGCATACCTACCCCTTCTATAAGGCCGACGTGGAAAAGGGCATAATGAATTACGACAAGGCTCGCGAGCTTATGGAATGCCTGTGGATAAAGTTCAACAACCAGCCCGCCCCGCCGAAGGTCGGCATAACCCTTAAAGAGAGCGGCACCTATACCGACTTCGCCAACATCAATACCGGCGGCATAACCGAGGACGGCAAGGACGGCGTGAACGACGTCAGCTACATAATTCTCGACACTATGGACGAGATGAAGCTGCTCCAGCCTTCGAGCAACGTTCAGATTTCGCGCAAGACCCCGCGCGACTTCCTGCTCCGCGCCTGCGAGATAAGCCGCAAGGGCTGGGGCCAGCCCGCCTTCTATAACACCGAGGCCATAATCCAAGAGCTGCTGAACGCCGGCAAGTCCATCGAGGACGCTCGCTGCGGCAGCGCCACCGGCTGCGTCGAAACCGGCTGCCTCGGCAAGGAAAGCTACGTGCTGACGGGCTATTTCAACATTCCCAAGGTGCTTGAAATAACGCTCAACAACGGCGTTGATAAGTATACCGGCAAAAAAATCGGCCTCGAAACCGGCTCCGCCGCCGACTACAAGAGTTACGAGGAGCTGTGGGACGCTTTCGTCCGCCAGATGAACCACTTCATCGACATTAAAATCGAGGGCAACAACATCATCGAAAAAATCTACGCCGAGTATATGCCCGTGCCGTTTTTAAGCGTCATCATGGACGACTGCATCGAGCGCGCCCGCGACTATAACTGCGGCGGCGCGCGCTATAACACGAACTACATTCAGGGCGTGGGCATAGGCACGATAACCGACAGCCTGAGCGCGATAAAGTATAACGTTTTCGACAAGGAAAACTTTACACTTGAACATCTCAAGGCCGCTATGGACGCTAACTTCGAGGGCTATTCCGACGTTTACGGCAAGGTTGCGAACCACAGTCCCAAGTACGGCAACGACGACGATTACGCCGACGACATCATGAAGGACGTGTTCGCCGCCTACTATTCCGCCGTCACCGGGCGGCCCACCGTCAAGGGCGGCGAATACCGCATAGATATGCTGCCCACCACCTGCCACGTCTATTTCGGCGAGGTCTGCGGCGCTCTGCCCAACGGCCGCCTTGCCGGCAAGCCCGTGTCCGAGGGCATTTCGCCCGAGAAGGGGGCCGACGTCAACGGGCCGACGGCCGTCATCAATTCCTGCGCCAAGATGGATCACCTGAGAACCGGCGGCACGCTTCTTAACCAAAAGTTCACCCCCAAGGTAGTCGAGGGCCCCGAGGGCCTCGAAAATATGGCCGCGCTGATACGCTCCTATTTCGCGATGGACGGCCATCATATTCAGTTTAACGTAATCGACCGCGCCACGCTGCTCGACGCGCAGGCCCACCCCGAGGAATACAAGGACCTCATCGTCCGCGTGGCCGGCTACAGCGACCATTTCCGAAATCTCAGCAAAGCCCTTCAGGACGAGATAATTAACCGCACGGAACAGTCGTTTGACTGATATATTCCCGGCAAAACCCACAAAATATTTGTCGCATTTTTGTGAAAAGTTTACATGACAAAATTGTAACAACTCTTGACAAGGAGCGGAAAATGTTGTAGGATAAGTTTAGGCGAATGCCAAAAGAAAAGCAAGGAGGTTTTCACTATGGCAAAATTCAAGATCCATGATCTGGACATTAAGGCTTTTGTTGAGGAGCTGAACAACTGCAAGGGCGAGGTCATTATGACGACCCCCGAGGGCGATTCCATCAATCTTCAGTCCGCTTTCTGCCGCGTTATCGGCATTATGAAGATACTTGAGGGCGGCAAGCTCAGCGAGGCCACGCTTGAGTGCAAGGACCCCGAGGACGAAAGCCGTATGTTCAGGCTCAACCTTTACGGCAAGGCCGAGGACTGAGCCCGCGCCGTACATAGTATAATCAAAACGGCAAAAAGGCCCCCGAGGGGGCCTTTTTCGTCTGCGCGGGAGCAACTCAAAGCGGCCCGAGGCAAACGCCCCGAGCCGCTTTGGTGTTAGTAAAGGTACAAATTTTTTATCCGCGCAGGAACTCGCCCATAAGCTCGTGACCGACCGTGCGGACGGCCCCGCGCTTTTCGGCGCAGGCCTCGGTATAAACGCAGCCGGTGGCGTTGCCGTCGCCCTTGGTATAAATCACGCAGGGCACGCTTTCGCCGCTGTGGGTTTTAATGGAAACCGGCGTGGGATGGTCGGGCAGAACCATAAAGCGATAGTCCTCGCCGCTTTCGTCGAGGCGTTTTTTAATATAGCCGATGATTTTTTCGTCGATAAGCTCGAGCGAACGCTTTTTGCCCTCGGCGTCGCCCTGATGGCCGCACTCGTCGGGGGCCTCGAGGTGGACGTAAACAAGGTCGAGCCCGTCGACGAGCAGAGCGTCGGCGGCGGCCTTCGCCTTGCCGTCGAAATTGGTGTTCAGGTTGCCGGTGGCCCCCTCCACGTCGATGCTCTTCATTCCCGCGAGAATGCCTATCCCCTTGATTAAATCCACCGCGCTGACGACCGCGCCGCGCACGCCGTAAAGCTCGCTGAACGAGGCCAGCGCGGGCCGCTTGCCCTCGCCCCATATCCAAAGCGAGGTGGCGGGGTTTTTGCCCTCGGCGCGGCGCTTTTGGTTCACGGGGTGGTTGGCGAGAATTTTCTCGCTCTTTTTCATTATATCAAGAATACGCGGGTCGCTCGGGAGATAGTCCTTTATCTTTTTGTCGGATATGTCGTGCGGAGGGGTAAGCATGAAGCTTTCGGGGGCGTTATCCCACACGAAAAGGTGGCGGTAGCTGACGCCGGGGTAAAAGTGTATGTCGCCGCCGCCAAGCTCGGCCTCCACCGCCCTTATGAGCTCGCCGCTCTCGGCGGTCGAAATCTCGCCCGCGCTGTAATCGAGCATGGTTTTGTCCTCGTAGCGTTCCTCGCCGCTGAGCGTGACGGTGTTGGCGCGGAAGGCCGTTTGGTTCGGCTTCAGCTCAACGCCTATGCTGGCCGCCTCGAGAGGCGAGCGGCCCGTATAAAAGCGCCTCGGGTCGTAGCCCATGACCGAAAGGTTCGCCACGTCGCTGCCGGGCTTCATTCCGTCCGGCACGGTTTTGACGTTAAAGAGCGCGCCGTTTTCGGCGAAAAAGTCCATATTCGGGGTGTTCGCGGCCTCGAGCGGGGTTTTGCCGCCAAGCTGCGGCAGCGGCCTGTCGGCGCAGCCGTCGGCCAGTACGATAACATATTTCATATCTGTCAGTCCTTTCGTGGCCCTATTATACAATATTTTACCGCCGATTGCAAGAAGCGTGAATAATTTTCTCAAAAAACATGAAAAATAACCTCAATTAGGAGGATGGATATGAGTAAACTTGCAAAATACGGGCGGCATATCGTGCTTTCGGCGCTGCTTATCGCGCTGGGGGCCTTCGGCGTGTACGAATTTGGCAGGGCCGAAAGGCTGAGCTATTCGCAAAACCTCGCCTACAGGCGCATCTTTACCGAGCTGACCGACTGCGTGGACGACGTGGAAACCGGTCTGTTAAAGGCGCGGCTGGTGAACGACCCGCGCCAGATGGTGAATTTGAGCGGCGAGCTTTCCCGCAGCGCGGAGGCGGCCAAAACCGGCCTCTGCGCCCTGCCGCTGGGCGAAACGTCCACCGTGCGGACGGTGGAGTTTCTTTCGCAGGTGGGCGATTTCGCCCGCAGTCTGTCGATGAGGGTGCTGGACGGGGGCGAAATGACCGACGAGGACGCGGAAAACATCGAAAGTCTGAGCAATTCGGCCAAGGGAGTGCGGGCCAGCCTTGACGAACTGCTCGCGAAAATGAACGACGGCAGCCTCAGCTTCGAGGGCATGAACGCCGGCGAAGGCGTCGCGCTGGCCGAAAGCATAGCAGGCGTGGAGGAGGAGCTGCACAGCTATCCCTCGCTGGTTTACGACGGCCCCTTTTCGCAGCACGTCATGGGGCGCGAATCCGTGCTGCTTAAGGGCCAAACCGAAATCGACGAGGGCATGGCGGGGAGCATCGCCGCCATGTATCTTGGCTCCGGCGCGAAGCTTTCGGGCGAGGGCGACGGGCGGATAGCCTCCTACTACTTCGAGAACGGCGTTAAAAAGGCCGAAATAACCAAAGCCGGGGGACGGCTGCTGTGGCTGATGAACAGCCGTCCCGTGGGCGAAAGGAGCCTCGACCTCGAGCAGGCGAAAAGCCGCGCCGCCGACTTCCTTCGCAGGAACGGCTTCCCCGACATGACCGAAAGCTACTACGACATAAAGGACGACTGCGCCGTCATAAACTACGCATGGACGCAGAAGGGCTATATCGTCTATCCCGACCTCGTGAAGGTGAAGGTGGCGCTGGATAACGGCGAGATTGTGGGCTTCGAGGCGCGGGGCTATATCATGAACCATACTCCCCGCGCCATTCCCGAGCCGCGCATTACCGCCGAGCAGGCCGGCTCGATGGTGAGCCGCGCCGCCAATGTGGAGAGCGCCGGCTACGCCGTGATACCGCTGGATAACGGCGGCGAGGCGTTTTGCTATCAGCTTCGTGGAACGGTGGACGACAAGCATTTTCTGATTTTTATTAACACCCAAACCGGCGCGGAGGAGGACATTATGATACTGCTGGAAACCGACACGGGAGTTTTGGCGGTATAAGTTACGAACCTTCAGCGGAAACAAATGTGGGCGGCCCTTGGCCGCCCGTATTTTATTGAGAAAATTTTACTTTACATTTACAGACTTTTATGCTATAATGTAAAATAAGTATTAATATAGCCGCCGCGTGCGGCGAACGCTGAAAGGTCTGATTATAAATGTCTAAGCTGTTTGCCGACAGAGCGGCCGGGCTTTCGGGCAGCGCAATCCGCGCCACCTTCAAGCTTTTGGCCGACCCTGAGATAATATCCTTCGCCGGGGGCGCGCCCTCGCCGGATCTGTTCCCCCGAGAGGAGCTTGAGGAAATAGCCGCGCGCATCTTCCGCGACAAGTGCAATTTGGCCCTGCAATACGGCATAACCGAGGGCTACGCGCCCCTCGCCGACTTTGTGAAGGCCCGCCTCGTCAGTCAGGGCGTAATTCGCGCGGGCGAAAGCGTCATCATAACCACCGGCGGGCAGCAGGTTATCGACCTCACGGCCCGCGCCCTTGTGAACGAGGGCGACGTCGTTGTGGCGGAGCGGCCCAGCTTCGTGGGCGGGCTCAACTGCTTCCGCAGCTATAACGCCGATTTGCGCGACGTGCCCGTGGAGAACGACGGACTCAGCACGGACGCGCTCGAGGAAATGCTTAAAACCACGAAAATCAAGCTCGTTTACACCATACCCACCTTCCAAAACCCCAGCGGGATAACGATGAGCCTCGCAAAGCGCAAAAGGCTTTTGGAGCTGGCCGAAAAGCACGATTTCTATATCCTCGAGGACAACCCCTACGGCGAGCTGCGCTATCGCGGCGAGGACGTGGCGACGATAAAGAGCATGGACGAAACGGGCCGCGTCATTTACGCCGGCAGCTTCAGCAAGATATTGTCGCCGGGGCTTAGGCTCGGCTTCGCGAGCGCCCGCGCCGACATACTGGAAAAGCTCGTTGTGATAAAGCAGATAACCGACGTACACACCCCGACGCTCAATCAGCTTTTGGCCTACGAGTTCGTGACGAATTACGACCTCGACGCTCACGTGCGGCGAAGCCGCGAGCTGTACGGGCATAAGTGCGCCGTCATGCTCGGCGAAATGGACCGCCGCTTCCCGGAGTACTGCGAATATACCCGCCCCGAGGGAGGCATCTTCCTGTGGTGTACTCTGCCGGACAGGTTCGATTCAAAGGAGCTGTTCAATAGGGGCGTGGAGAAAAAGGTGGCCTTCGTCCCCGGCGACAGCTGCATGGTCGATATGAACAAAAAATATTCCTCCTTCCGTTTGAACTTCTCGAACACCGCCGACGACAAAATCGCCGAGGGCATTAAAATTCTCGCCGGCGTTATCGAGGAAGCCGCCGCGCAATAAAACCGAAAGGGACTGATAACATGACAGGTGACAAAAAAGTGATCCTCTCGGGCATACAGCCCTCCGGCGACAGCATAACCCTTGGCAACTACCTCGGCGCGCTGAACAACTGGGTGAAGCTTCAGGACGAGTACGACTGCCTCTATATGCTGGCCGATATGCACACCCTTACCGTCCGCCAAGAGGCCGCGAAGCTGCGCTCGCGCACGCTTTCGCTGCTTGCCCAGTACATCGCCGCCGGGCTCGACCCGGATAAAAACATAATGTTCATTCAAAGCCACGTCCCCGCCCACGCGGAGCTGGCGTGGATACTCAACTGCTACACGCAGATGGGCGAGCTGGGCCGCATGACGCAGTTTAAGGACAAAAGCCAAAAGCACGCCGACAACGTAAACGCCGGCTTGTTCGACTACCCGGTGCTGATGGCCGCCGATATCCTGCTCTATAAGGCCGACCTTGTGCCCGTCGGCACCGACCAAAAGCAGCACGTCGAGCTGACGCGCGACATCGCGCAGCGCTTCAACGGCATCTACGGCGACGTGTTCACCGTACCGGAGCCGTATATCGCGCCGCCGAGCGCGGGCTCGAAGATAAAGAGCCTTCAGGACCCCACCGCGAAGATGAGCAAGAGCGACCCCAATCCCAACGGCTGCATATTCATGCTCGACCCGCCGGAGGTCGTTGTGAAAAAGATAAAGAGAGCCGTCACCGACTCCGAGGCCGAGGTGGCCTACCGCGAGGGCAAGGACGGCATAAATAACCTGCTTACGATTTACGCCGCCGTGACCGGTAAAACCGTGGAGCAGGCCGCGAACGAGTTTTCCGACAGCGGCTACGGCGACTTTAAGGCCGCCGTGGGCGAGGCGACGGCCGAGCGGCTGCGCCCCTTCCAGGAAAAGTACCGCGAGCTGATGAACAATAAGGACTACCTCGAGGCGGTTTACAGAAGCGGCGCAGAACGCGCCGGAAGGCTCGCCGCCCGAACGCTTTCTAAGGTGATGAAAAAAGTGGGCTTCGTGCCAAGATAGGAGGCGCCCCGTGAGAAATACAAGCATTCTTTTCGCGTTCATAGTGGCCTTTGTGGTCGCCTTCGCGCTGACGCCCTTCGTCAA
>CANRER010000022.1 GCA_947629615.1 uncultured Clostridia bacterium
CCGCCGACACCCTTAAGGCGGCCATGAGCGAGCATATGGCCCTTGGCAACGCAGCGACAGTACTGACAACAGTTCTGCCATGCGCAGACGGATACGGCCGGATTGTCCGCAGCCGCGACGGCAGCGTGGAAAAAATCGTCGAGCATAAGGACGCCGACGAGGAAGAACTGAAAATTAAAGAGATAAACAGCGGAATTTATTGTTTTCACAGCGCTGATCTTTTAACTGCGCTTTCCCACTTGACTGCAAACAACTCTCAGGGAGAGTATTACCTCACCGACACTCTCGAGCTGATTAAGGGCGCCGGCGGGAAAATCGGGGCGTATGCCGTAAACGACAGCCGTGAGGTTCTCGGCGTGAACGACCGCGTTCAGCTTGCGCGGGCGGACGCCGTTATGCGCAGGCGCATCAATGAGCGCCACATGCTGAACGGCGTGACCATAATCGACCCCGACACTACCTACATAGGCGGCGACGCGGTTATCGGAGCCGAAACCGTAATCTACCCCGGTGCGGCTTTGGAGGGCAAAACGGTCGTGGGCAGGAACGCGCTCATCGGCCAGTGCTGCCGCCTTGTCAACGCCGTCATCGGCGACGGCGTTGACATCTGGAGTTCAACCATAATCGACAGCAGCGTGGACGAGGGCACCCATGTCGGCCCCTACGCCTACATCAGGCCGCAGACAAGCGTTGGCAAAAACTGCAAGGTCGGCGATTTTGTCGAGCTTAAAAAGGCCGTCATCGGCGATGGCACCAAGCTCAGCCACCTCACGTATGTCGGTGACGCGACCGTCGGCAAAAACGTCAACTTCGGCTGCGGCACGGTTGTGGTAAACTACGACGGAAAGAACAAGTACAAAACCACAATAGGCGACAACGCCTTTATAGGCTGCAACACCAATCTGGTATCTCCCGTGACAGTAAACGACGGGGCATATATAGCCGCCGGAAGCACCATTACCGACGAGGTTCCCACCGGCGCGCTGGCAATCGCCAGAGCGCGGCAGGTGAATAAGGAGGACTGGAGCGACAGGCGCAAAAAATAGCCTGTCGGCGGCAGCTAACGAGAGGAGATAAAGAATGATTTCACACGGAAAAAACATCAAGATTTTCACGGCAAACTCCAACCCAAAGCTGGCGAAGGCCATAGCAGACCAGCTTGAAAAGCCGATATGCAATTCGACGGTGGGCAAATTCTCGGACGGAGAGGTGTTCGTGAACATCGACGAAACCGTTCGCGGCAGCGACGTTTTCATCGTTCAGTCCACCAACAATCCCGTGAACGACAACCTGATGGAGCTTCTTATCATGATCGACGCCTTCAAGCGCGCGAGCGCGGGGCGCGTCACCGCCGTGATTCCGTATTTCGGCTATGCCCGTCAGGACAGAAAGGCCAAGGCCCGCGACCCGATCAGCGCAAAGCTGGTGGCCGACATCATCACCAAGGCCGGGGCCAACCGTGTTCTCACGATGGATCTCCACTGCGCCCAGATACAGGGCTTCTTCGACATTCCTGTCGATCATCTCCTCGGCGTTCCCATTCTCGCGCCGTATTATGCCGAAAAGTTTAAGGACTCTATGGACGACGTTGTCGTCGTTTCGCCCGATTTCGGCAGCGTGACGAGGGCCCGCAACGTGGCCCGCAGGCTCGACGTTCCGATAGCCATTATCGACAAGCGCCGCCCCCGCCCCAACGTGAGCGAGGTAATGAACATAATCGGCGACATAAAGGATAAGCGCGTTATCCTCGTGGACGACATGATAGACACCGCCGGCACGATAACGCACGGCGCGGCGGCCATTATGGAGCGCGGCGCCAAGGAGGTTTACGCCTGCTGCACGCACCCGGTTCTCAGCGGCCCGGCCATGGAGCGGCTTGAGCAAAGCCCCATAAAGGAGCTTGTGGTGCTTGACACCATAGCTATCCCCGAGGACAAAAAGCTCGACAAGATAAAGACCCTCAGCGTCGCGCCCGTTTTCGCCGAGGCCATCAGGCGAATATACGAGGAGGTTTCCATCAGCACGCTGTTCATGTAAAAACTGTTTTGATTTTAGGCGGATCGAGCATCCGCCTAAAACTTGTATAATAAATTCCCGCACGGAGGGCTTATATGTATCTTATCGTCGGTTTGGGCAATCCCGGCAGGGAGTACGAGCAGACGCGCCACAATGTGGGCTTTGTGGCGGCGGATTATCTTGCCCAATGCTATAATATTCAGCTCACGCGCCTTAAGTTCAAGGGAGCGGTGGGCGAAGGACGCATCGCCGGCGAGCGGTGCGTTATTCTGAAGCCCCACACCTATATGAATTTGAGCGGCGAAAGCGTGCGCGACTGCGCGGCCTTCTATAAGCTTGCGCCGGAGAATATAATCGTAATGTACGACGACGTTGCGCTGAACGTCGGCGCGGTGCGCATCCGCCCGAGCGGGAGCGACGGCGGCCATAACGGCATGAAGAGCATAATTTATCAGCTTAATTCCGACCAATTCCCCCGCGTGCGCTTCGGCGTCGGCGCGGCGGAGCATAATATGGTAGACCACGTTCTCGGCAAATTTTCGCACGAGGACGGCGTTGCCGTGACGGCGGCGATAAAGCGTATCGAGGACATCATTCCCGAAATTATTCAAAACGGGGTGCAGTCCGCGATGAATAAATTCAATAAGAGGTGAGGAAAATGGAAAAGATAGAATTTAAGTTCGACACTCAGCTCCTTATCGAGGGCGAGGGCCTCGACGAGGACAAAATAAACGAGTATATCAAAACCAACATCGAGGGCGACAGCCTGCTGGCCGTCGGCGACGATGAGCTTATCAAAATTCACTACCACACCAACACCCCGTGGCGGGTGCTCGAATACTGCGCCACGCTGGGAGAGATTTACGACGTTGTCGTTGAAAATATGCAGCGTCAGGCGGAGGGCCTTCAGGGCTGAACCGCGCGGCGTTTTTAAGGGTTTAATTCAGGGTAATCTATGAACATCAAAAATATTTTGTCCGCCTCGGCGGAATACCGCAAAATCGAGGCGGCAGCCCATAAGGGCCGCCCCGTTGCCGTCTGCGGCAGCGCCGACGCGCAGAAGGCCCACCTCATCGCCTCGCTCGTGGGCGAGGGCAGGGCCCTTGTTGTGACGGCAAACGAGCAGACAGCCAAGCGGCTTACGGACGACCTCGGCTTTTTCATGCCCGGCGGGGCGGTGTACGTTCCGCCAAAACCGTTTTTGCTCCATAAGGTCGAAGCCGCCGACCACGGCCTCGAAAACGAGCGCGCCTCGGCGATAAAGGCCGTTGACGGCGGCCTGACGGGGATTCTCTCCGTGCAGAGCCTGCTCCAGTTCGTGCCGGAGGCGAAGGACTACCGTTCGCTCATAACCGTGCTTCGCGTCGGGGATACCATTGACGTGGAGAGCTTCACACGCCTGCTTGCTTCCACGGGCTATTCGCGTATCGACACCGTGGCCGGCAAGGGGCAGTTTGCCGTGCGCGGCGGAATTATCGACGTGTTTTCGCCTAACATGACGCTCCCCGTAAGAATGGAGCTTTTCGGCGACGAAATTGACCTTTTGCGCACCTTCGACGTTATGACGCAGCTTTCCGTAGACCACGCCGAATTTGCCGAAATCGCGCCGGTTTCGGCCCCCTCCGAGAGCGGCAGCCTGCTGGGTTATCTTTCCGAAAACGACCTTGTTTTCGTTGACGAGCCGCAGCGCGTGAGCGAGGCCGCGAAGGTCGCCGAGTTCGAGCTCGGCGAGGATATAGACGCCCTGCGCCTCGGCGGCGAGGAGCTGCCCGACATAAAGTATATGAACGACTACTCCGCTTTGGTGAGGCAGCTCAACAAACGCTCAACAATCTGCCTTTCGGCCCTCAGCCGCAAAACGGCGGAGATACGCTCCGACGCGGTTTACGACCTCACCTGCCACAGCCTCGGCAACTACGGCGGGAACGTCGAATTTATGATGGACGACGTAGAGCGGTGGCACAGGGAGCGGGGGAGGGTGATAATCCTCGGCGGCAGCACGGGCAGAGCGCAAAGGCTGACGCAGGCTCTCACGGACAGGGGGCTTCCCGTCGCGATGGCCGAGCCCTCGGCGGAGCTGCCCGAGGGAGTGATTGCCGTCATGCGCGGCAGTATAACCAAGGGCTTTGAATATCCGCTCATAAACACCGTTGTCATCAGCGACAGGGAAATTTTCGCCGAAGAAAAGAAACGCCGCTCGTATCGGCGCGGCGAAAACGAGCAGCGGATAAAAAATATAGATAAGCTCGAGGTGGGCGACTATGTTGTGCATAAGATTCACGGCATTGGACGCTATCAGGGCATAGTCCGCATGACGGTGAACAAGGTCGTGCGCGACTACATCAAGCTCGAGTACCGCGGCGAGGACAATCTTTTTATCCCCGTCGGCCAGCTTGATAATATCAGTAAATACGTGGGCGGCGAGGACAGAGCCGTCCGCTTAAACCGTCTCGGCAGCAGCGAGTGGGCCGCCGCCAAGCGCAAGGTGAAGCAGTCCGTCCGCGATTTGGCCGACGGCCTTGTGAAGCTTTACGCCGAAAGGGAGAAAACTCCCGGCTACGCTTTTTCGCCCGACACCACGTGGCAGCATCAGTTCGAGTCGGAATTTATATACGAGGAAACCGAGGATCAGCTGCGCAGCTCCGACGAGGTAAAGCGCGATATGGAGAGCAGCCGCCCGATGGATCGCCTGCTCTGCGGCGACGTGGGCTTCGGCAAGACCGAGGTCGCCATGCGCGGGGCCTTCAAGGCCGTTATGGACAGCAAGCAGGTGGCCTACCTTGTGCCGACGACTATCCTCGCCAGCCAGCACTACAACAACTTTGTCCAGCGCATGAGCGGCTACCCGATAACCGTGCGTATGCTCAGCCGCTTCTGCAAGCCGAAGGAAGCGAAGGAAACGCTGCGTATGCTCGAAACCGGCGAGTGCGATATAGTCGTCGGCACGCATAAGCTGCTCCAAAAAAACGTAAAATTCAAGGATTTGGGCCTGCTCATCGTGGACGAGGAGCAGCGCTTCGGCGTGGCTCACAAGGAAAAAATAAAGGAGCTTAAAAAGAACGTCGACGTGCTGACGCTTAGCGCGACGCCGATACCCAGAACCCTCCACATGGCGATGGTGGGCATAAGGGATATGTCGGTGCTGTCAATGCCTCCGGGCGACCGCTACCCCGTCCAGACCTACGTTATGGAGTTTAATCAGGCCGTGGTTAAAAACGCGATAGACCGCGAGCTTGCGCGCGGCGGGCAGGTTTATTACCTTTGCAACCGCATAGCCGCGCTCGACGCGATTTCACGCCGAGTGGCTGAAATGGCGCCCGAGGCCCGCGTCGCCGTGGCTCACGGCCGCATGAACGAGGCCGAGCTTGAGGAAACGATGATGCGCGTGATGGACGGCGAGATAGACGTGCTGATATGCACAACGATTATCGAAACCGGGCTCGATATACCGAACGTGAACACCATAATAATCGAAAACGCCGACTGCATGGGCCTCAGCCAGCTTTATCAGCTTCGCGGGCGCGTCGGCAGAACAAACCGCCTCGCTTACGCCTATCTGACCTACCGCCGCGACAAAAGCCTCGACGAGGTAGCCGAAAAGCGTCTGCGCGCGATACGCGAGTTCACCGAGTTTGGCAGCGGCTTCAAAATCGCCATGCGCGACCTTGAAATACGCGGCGCGGGCAACGTGCTCGGCCCCGAACAGCACGGCTTTATGGCCGCCGTGGGCTACGATATGTACTGCACCCTTCTCGAGGAGGCCGTGAACGAGGCCCTCGGCCGACCCGTGGCCGCGAAAAAGGAGGAAACCGTCGTCGATATCGAGGTCAGCGCGTATATCCCGGAGGAATATATCCCCACGTCGGAGCTGAGAATAGAAGCCTACAAGCGCATTGCCGCCATCGGCGGCAAGTACGACCGCGACCGCGCCGAGGAGGAGTTCGAGGACCGCTACGGCAATATCCCGCCGCCGGTCAGCCGTTTGATGGACGTGGCCGAGCTTCGCGCCAAAGCCGAGGAGGCGGGCGTCGTCGAAATAAGCCACAGCGAAAGCGGGCTTGTTTTCAGGCTCTCCGCTCAAAGCCCGCCGCCGATCGAGCGCATAATGGCTCTTGCCGCGGAAAACAAGGGGAAAATATTATACGGCGCGGGCGAAAAGCCCTATATTCTGCTGCGCGGCAAGCCCGCAAGCGAGGAGGATATAATAAAAAATATTAACAATGTGTTAAATAGCTTGCAAAAAACGGATAAATAGTGTATAATTAACTTTGTGTTAATAAAATTAAGGAGGAAAACCAATGAACAGAAAATTTATGTCCGCGGCGGCACTTGTCGTTTCGGGCGTCATGGCGTTGAGCGGCTGCTCCAAAGCGGGCGGCGGCACGTCCGAAAGCTACGACGGCAAGGAAAACGATTACGATAATACCGCAGTCGCCACCGTCGATGGCGTTGACGTTAAGCTCTCCGACTTCAACTTCGCCTACTACACCACGGCCGGCTATTATTCCGCCTATACCGGCGGCGGCGAGGGCTGGGAGGATCAGGAGATGGGCGGCCAAAAGCTTGGCGACTATGTGCGCGACAGCTCTCTCGACGAGATGAAGCAGCTCGTTATGGCCGAGATAAAGGCCCCCGAGTACGGCGTTAAGGTCGATAACGACAGCATTAAAACCGCCGAGGATCAGAAAAAGGACGTTATAGAAAACAATTTCGGCGGCGAGGACGGCTATAACGAATATCTTGACAGCTATTTCACAAGCGACGCCGCCGTTACGCGCTACCTTATCCGCGCGAACCTCATCAACGACCTTCTCGCGAAGATGAGCGAGGAGGGCGGCGAGTGCGAGGTAACTACCGACGAGCTTGAATATAACGACGACAAATATCTTAAGGTTAAGCACGTTCTGATTAAAACGGGTACGGATAACGACGGCAACCAGATTGACGAGGCCGAGGCCTTAAGCAAGGCCAACGAGGTCATCGAAAAGCTCAACGCCGGCGAAGATATGGACGTTCTCATCGAGCAATACGGCGAGGATCCCGGCATGGAAAGTCAGGACTACTACGTGTTCACCGAGGGCGAAATGGTCGATGAGTTCTATCAGGCCTCCAAGGATATGGAGATAGGCTCGTGGAGCCAAGAGCCCGTCAAGTCCAGCTACGGCTATCACATCATTCAACGTTACGCGCTCGACCCCGAAAACGACGACAAGGTGAACGAGCTTAAAACGCAGAAGGCGCAAGAGAAGTTCATGACAATTCTCGAGGGCTGGGTAGACGAGGCCGACATCACCGTTGACGACAAGGCCATAACCTCCGCGCTCGACGCACAGCGCGAGCAAGCCGCCGCCAAGGCCGCCGAAAACGAGAGCGGCAGCGGCGACGAGGACCTTTCCTCCGTTATACAACAGCAGACCGAAGCGACCGACGAGGCCGCCGATGACGCGGCTGACGTTGAACCCACTCCCGCGGACGAGCCGGAAACGGCTGACGCGGAATAAATCGTGAAAGCATAAATAAAAGCGCCGTAGCGGCGCTTTTATTTATGCTAACTTCTTTAGGAAGTTCCCCTCAATTTTTACTCCCTCTTTGACTATTACAAAGGCGCCGGGGTCTATCTCGCGGACAATATGGCGCAGGGCCGAAAGCTCGTATTTGCTGAGCGTCACGCAAAGAATTTGCGTATCCTCGTCGGTATAGGCTCCCTTGCCCGTCCACGACGTAACGCCGCGCACAAGGCGGTTGTTTATCGCCTCGGATATTTCGCCGCCATGCGCCTTTGTGATGATGGTGGCCTCGGCGTTGACGCTTTGGGAATAGGTTTTGTCGAGCGCGAGCGAGCTGCAAAACGCGAAGATTATCGAATAAATAGCGGTTTCAACGTCGAACACCATCATGCACACACCGTAAAGCACAATGTTCAGCATAAGGCTCATATTGCCGACGCTGACCGGGAGGTCGCGCTTTATGCAGTAAAGGCTGACAACGTCCATGCCGCCCGAGCTGCTGCCCATGCGAAGCGTCAGCCCTATGCCAAAGCCCGAGATAAACCCGCCTATAATGCAGGTGACAAGACGGTCGTTCACTATCGGCGCGGCGGGCGACGGTATCAGCGAAGTGAATACCGATATAGCCGTAACGCAAAGCAGAGTGCGGAACAAAAACCGCTTGCCGATGGAGCGGTAGGCCATGATAAAAATAGGTATGTTGATTATGTAATACAAAATACCGGCTATATCGAACGGGAAGTCAATAACGCGCCCGAGCAGCGAACGTATAAGCTGGCAAATGCCCATAATTCCGCCGCTGTACAGGCCAATCCCCGAGATGAACATATTTATCCCGAACGAATAGAAAAACGCCCCGGCGACAGCCATCGCCGTTTTCCAGATAAAATTCGCCTTTTTCAGCCTTTCGCTCATAAGAAACGCCCCCTTGCCGATTTCTATTTCAAGAATACCATATTCCGTTAAAAAAAGCAAGAGCAAGGCAAAAATATTTATAAGTTTTTTGAACTCGCGCGGGCGGCGTATTGCAATTCGGCGGCAGTTGTGATATACTGAAGCGGCAATAGCCAAGCCGAAGGGAGCTGCTTTTATGATAGACGTTGCCGCAATCTTCAAAAATAAAAGCCTCGACGCCGACAAGCTGACGGCGTTTGGATTTAAGCCCGTGGGCGGGGAGTATGAAATGGATTTCCCCATTATGCGGGGACAGTTTGTCGCGAGGGTTTCGATTTCTGCCGACGGAGCGGCGGCCTTCAAGGTTTACGATACGGAAACAAACGACGAGTATCCGCTTGCGAATGTGCCGGGCGCGGCGGGGGCGTTCGTCGGCGAGGTGAACAACGAGTGCGAGGCCGTGCTTAAAAGCGTTGCGGATAAGTGCTTTTACGCGGAACGCTTTAAGTGGGAGCAGTCGAAAAGAATACTGCGCCATATAAAAGAAGCCTATAACGTCGGGCCGGAATTTCTTTGGAGTAAGTTTCCCGACTTCGCGGCCATTCGCGTCCCGGGCAAAAAGCCGTGGTTTGCCGTAATCGGGATAGTCGGCAAGGATAAATTCGGTCTGACCGATGGCGGCCTCGCGGAGATAATCAATCTTAAGGACGAGCCTCGGGCCGTAGCCGAGCGGATAAACGAGCGCAAGGCGTTCCCCGCCTACCACATGAACAAGAAAAATTGGTACTCGGTTTTTATGGACGGCTCACTGACGGACGAGGAAATCGCGTCCTTTGTCGAAAAAAGCTATCGACTGGTAAATTCGTAAAGGAGCGTACCGGCGAACGGTACGCCCCTTTGCCGTCCGCGTAGCTTTAAGAAATGTCGCGCCGCACGGCGGCGTTGCCTATTATTGTGAACACCGCGATATACGCCGCGCACACAAGGCAAAACCGCGCGTAGCCGCCGCTTTCGGCAATTTTCTGCGGCGCGTTCGCGTTCATGCCCAAGGACATCAGCGAGTACGGCCATATATGCCCCAAATTTTTCGCCAAAAACCCAAGCCCCGAAAGCCCGCCCGCGAACGATATCCCTATCGGCAGGGCGAAGCTTTTTATGTTCATTGAAATCAAAATCTGTATCGCGACCGTAACCATTCCTCCGAGCGTGCCGAACGCGCACCACTGCGCGATTGTGAGCCACGGCGGATTTGTAAGCCCCGCCATATATCCCGAAATCACGAACAGGGCGCATATCCATATCATGCTGAAAAGCAGCATCATGGCGGCGGTCATCAGCTTTGCGAGAAATACCGCCGAGCGGCTCGCAGGCATGGCAAACACCTTGTTCCAGTTGTTGTTAATATGCTCCAGCCGCATTATATACGCGCAGTAAATGCCGAGCATCATCGGCAGGAAGAAATAATCGGTAAACAGCGTGTGCTGTGTCCACAGGCTGAGCCATTCCTTCGTGAGTATCCCTTGATTGTAGATGTAATTCGCCGTACCCAGCGCCGCCGGGATAATCGGCATCAGCAAAAACGCGAGCCAAACGGGCGAACGTTTGAGCTTCATGCGTTCGGCCGTCAATAATTTAATCAGCATAATTACAGCTCCTTTCTTTTGAATATTTCGCGCCCGATAACGTAAATCGCGGCGCAAATAAAAATAAGTACGATAAAAAACGTCCAATCAATTTCCATAACGTCAAAATGCGCGAATTTATAGCGATCCTCTTTTGTCCAGCCAAACAGCCCGACAAACGCCAACACACTGTAATAGCCCCAGATAAGCGACCTGCGAAGCCACGGAAGCTGAGGCAGGAACATCGAAAACGTCCCGAAAAAAGTACCTATCGCTCCCGCAAAGAACGTGACCGCTTGGTTTTTCACGCACAGCGACAGCGTGTGCTGAAAAATATATACCGCTATTGTCGGCGCGGCTGTGAACAGCAGATACAAAAGATACAGCCTTATCGGCACATCACCCTCGAAGCCCGCGATATAGCCGAACGCGATTGTCGCTCCCCAGCTTAAAACCACGCAGAACAGCATAATCGCAAGCCCGTACAAAAGCTTCGCGTCGTAGATTTGCCCGCGCTTTTCGGCGGCGGCCAGCTGCTTCAGCATACCGCCCTTATGCTCAATGTCGCACAGGCGCGACGAAACAATTATCGAGAGCAGCGGCATAAAGATTGAATTTATTAGCGGCAGCTCGTACAAATTCGCCATCCAGCCGAGCCGAAGCAGGTCGGAGCTTTGGTGGCGCGGATAAATCCACGCGAGCATGGCCGCCGTCACGACGAGCGCGGTCGCAAGCACATAGCGGCGGCGCGTTTTCATAAACTCGCATTTGATAAGCTTCATCATAAACTCCGCTCCTTTCCCGTGAGGCCGAGGAAGATTTCCTCCAGCGACTTTGGTTTATCGAGCCTGTGCAGGTCGTAGAGCGCGCCCTGATACATCATTTTCCCGTTCGCGATAATACCCACGTCCTCCGCCATTTGGTCGATTTCGGAGAGCAAGTGGCTCGACACTATCACCGTCATGCCGTATTCGCGCGGCAGAGATTTTATCAGCTCGCGCATTTCGTGTATGCCCGACGGGTCGAGCCCGTTTGTCGGCTCGTCGAGTATCAGCAGCCTCGGGAACGACAGCAGCGCCGAGGCGAGCCCGAGCCGCTGCTTCATGCCCAAGGAGTAGGCCGATACCCTTTTGGTTTGCTGTCTGTCGAGCCGCACAATGCGGAGAACCTTATCAATATTCTCCTTAGGTACGCCGAGAACGGTTTGCAGGATTTTTAGGTTTTCTTCGCCCGTGAGATGGCCGTAATAGGACGGCGACTCGATAAGCGAGCCTATATCCCGCAAAAGCTCAATCCTTGTTTTGCCGCTCAGCCGCCTGCCCATAATTTCGATTTCGCCCGCCGTCGGGCGAACAAGGCTCAACAGCATTTTCAGCGTAGTGGTTTTGCCCGCGCCGTTCGGGCCGAGAAAGCCGTATATGCGCCCCTCCCGCACGGCCATGTCAAGGCCGTCCACGGCCGCCGCGCCCTTGTAGAGCTTTGTCAGCCCCGTTGTTTTTACAATTTCGTCCATAATGAACCTTCCTTTCCGTTAAGATGAAGGCAGTATAACATATCAAGCTTTAACAAAGCTTAAAGCGGCCTTAAGATAACCTTAAATTTTTTCGGCCTCTTTCAAACCGCCTCAATTTGTGGTAGAATATATAACGGTGATAAAAATGAAGGAATTAAAAAACAAAAAAATTTTAATCGTAGACGACGAGCCGGAGCTTCTCCGCGTGCTGTCGGACGCTTTGTACAAGGACGGCTTTTACAATATCTATACCGCCAAAACCTGCGCCGAGGCGCTGAAAGCTGCGAAGGAGCAATCGGCGTCGCTTTATCTGCTCGACGTAAACCTGCCCGACGGGGACGGGTTCGCGCTGCTTGAAAGGCTGCGCGAAAGCTCGTCCGCTCCGGCGATTTTTCTCACGGCGCGGGGCGAAGCCGACGACAGAATAAAGGGCTTGGGGCTGGGCGCGGACGATTATATTGTGAAGCCGTTTTTGGCAAAGGAGCTTATTTTGCGCGTGACCGCCGTTTTGAAGCGGGTTTACAAAATCGAGGAAGCGAAGGCGGCGTTTGGCATATCGGGCGTTACGGTCGATTTTGAGGCCGGGTCGGTGAGCAAAGGCGGCAAGGAAATTCCGCTCACGGCGAAGGAATATATACTGCTAAAAAAGCTGTGGGAAAACAAAAACAAAATCGTCACGAACGACGCGCTGTGCATGGCGGCGTGGGGCGAAGGATATTACGGCTGTGAAAACACGCTTATGGTGCATATCAGGCGGCTGCGCAAGAAAATTGAGCTGGAGCCGTCGAAGCCGAAGCATTTGTTGACGGCCAAGGGATTGGGGTATAAGCTGGTGATAAACGATGAATAAAACAAGTCTTAAAATTTTCGTCTGCTTCACGCTTACCTCGGCGGTAATCACGGTTATCCTGCTGTGCGTGAATTTTTTGGGATACTCGTATATTGCCAGCGACTCTGACGGAGAGAGCTCGAAAAAAACGCTCGCGCTGATAAGCGAAAATCTGACGCAAACGGGCGGCGGCTTTGAGCTTGCGGAGGGGATAATCCCCGACGGCTACTGGTGCGTTTTGATTGACGAAAACGGCGACATAATCTGGGCCGAAAACAAGCCCGGCGACATTCCGTCGCACTATTCCATAAACGACGTGGCAAAAATGACGCATTGGTTCCTAAACGACTATCCCGTCTTTGTCCGCGCGGAGGAGCGCGGGCTGTTGGTTCTCGGTATGCCGAAAAAAGCGGTCGGCAAATACGAGATGATTTATTCGATGAATTGGTTTCGCACCTTGCCGCAGAGGATTTTGAAAATTCTCGCGATAAATCTGTGCTTCGCCGCGCTGTTGGCGTGCGTTTTCGGCTTTCGCCTTTACAGCCGTCTGCGCGCGCTCACCGGCGGGATAGCCGATTTGGGCCGCGAAAGGGCGGTCAAGCTGCCCGAGCGCGGGATTTTTAGGGAAATTTCCGCGAGCGTAAACCTTGCGTCGGCCTCGATAGAGCGCAAGAACGCCGCCCTCGCCGCCCGCGACAGCGCGCGGTCGAACTGGATTTCCGGCATTTCGCATGACATACGTACCCCGCTGTCGGTGATAATCGGCCGCTCGGACGAGCTTGCAAAATCGGAAGGCCTCTCGGCGGCGGAGCGTAAAAAGGCCGAAACGATAACCGCGCAGGGCCTGAAAATAAAAAAACTGATTGAGGATTTGAATTTGATTTCGTCGCTCGAATACGATATGCAGCCGTCAAAAAAGACGGCGGTCAAAATCTGCCCGCTGATTAGGCGCGTCGCGTCGGACATAATAAACAGCGGCGTCGCGGACAAATGCGAATTAGAGCTTGATTTGCGAAACGAAAAATCAACCGTATCGGCGGACGAGAGCCTTATTGAAAGAGCGGTTTTCAACCTGATAAATAACAGCGTCACGCACAACGAAAACGGCTGCAAAATCACGATAACGCAGTACGAGGAAAGGGAAAGCGTTATCGTAAAAATCGCCGACAACGGCAAGGGCGCGCCGCAGGAAACGATAGAAAATATCGCCGAAATACCCAAAGCCGCGCACGGGCTGGGGCTGCCTATGGCGTACAGAATTATCTGCGTACACGGCGGGCGGCTTACGGCCAAAAACGACGGCGGCCTAAAAATACAAATCGAGCTGCCGAAATTATAAAAAACTATAGCCACGGCGGCTTTCTTGTGGTACAATGGAAAAAAAGGAGGTCATACAATGGCAAGCATAACCGCTGAAAACGACAAAATAATATTCTCCATGCGCGACGAAACCGTCGTAATAGAGCCATACGGGCCTGATTGCATCCGCGTCAGGGCGACTCGGCTGGGGCGGCCCTCGGACGAAAGGTGGACGCTGCTGCCGCCGCAGGAGTGCGACTGCACGGTGATAGCGGGCCGCGACCGCGCGGAAATAGTGAACGGCCGCGTCAGCGCCGAGATTTTCGGCGTGTGGGGCGGGCGAAAGCTTGTTGTTCGCAAGAACGGAAGGGTAATTCTCGAAAGCCGCGAGGAGGGCGACGCCGTTCGCCGCTACGAGCATATCGCCGGCGATATGTACCGCGTGAGCGCGCTGTTCGAGGCGAACGACGGCGAACACATCTACGGCCTCGGGCAGGAGCAGCAGGATTTTTTCGACCGCAAAGGCTGCTCCGTCGAGCTGCTGCACTACAACACAAAATCCGCTCTGCCGGTGATTTATTCGTCGCTGGGCTACGGCTTTATGTGGAACAATCCCTCGCCCGGCAGGTGCGAGTTCACAAATAACCGCACCCTCTGGCAGGCCGACTGCGCCCGTCAGGCGGACTACCTGATTTTCGCGGGCGACACTCCCGCCGAAACGATGAGCATATACTGCCGCCTCACGGGCCTGCCGCCGAAAACGCCGGCTTGGGCGGCGGGCTTTTGGCAGTGCAAGCTGCGCTACGAGAGCCAAGACGACCTTCTCGCCGTCGCGCGGGAATACAAGCGGCGCGGCGTAACGCCCGACGCGATAGTTATCGACTACTTCCATTGGACGGAGCAGGGCGACTGGGATTTCGACCCCGCCCTTTGGCCCGATCCCGCCGCCATGTGCCGCGAGCTGGCCGATATGGGCATAAGGCCGGTGGTTTCGATTTGGCCGACGATAAACCCCGCGAGCCGAAACTACCGCCCTATGGACGAAAGAAATATGCTCGTCCGCACCGAAAACGGTCAGTACGGCATATTCGACTTTTACGGCCAGCAGACCTTTATCGATCCCACAAACCCCGCGACGCGGGAGTACGTGTGGGAGCAGGTGAAAAACAGCTACTATTCCTACGGGATAAAGACCTTTTGG
>CANRER010000023.1 GCA_947629615.1 uncultured Clostridia bacterium
GACGAAAACCGCGCCATAGCCGACAGGGGGCTGAAGAAGATGAAGGAAAACCCCAACCTCGGCCTCGGCGCGGTGCTGGCCTCGCTGGGCGGGAACAAAAAGTGGGACAGCAGCTCTGTCGTCAGCTTTTCGGTCGCGCCGAGGCTCAACGCCGCCGGCAGAATGAGCAGCGCGATGACCGCCGTCGAGCTGCTGCTGACCGAAAGCCCCGCCCGCGCGGCGGAGCTTGCCGCCGTGCTGGACGAGGAAAACCGCCGCCGTCAGGCTGAGGAGGGCCGCGTGTTCGAGCAGGCCGTCGAGATGATATACCAAAACGACCTGTTCGGGAAAAAGGCCCTTGTGCTGGCCAAGCGCGGCTGGCAGCACGGCATAATCGGCGTTGTGGCCTCGCGTATCTGCGACCGCTTCAGCCGAAGCTGCGTGCTTATCTCCATAGAGGACGACGGCCTTTGCAAAAGCAGCGGCCGCAGCGTCGAGGGCATGAATTTGTTCGACGCGCTCAGCTCCTGCGGCGACATACTTGAAAAATTCGGCGGCCACGCCTACGCGGCGGGCTTCAGCATAAAGGAAGAAAATATCCCCGAGCTTGACCGTCGGCTGAACGAGTTCGCCGAAAAAGCGCTTGACGGCGAGCCTTCGCCGAGGGTGTATATAGATACCGAGGCCTCGCTCCAAGAGCTGACCCTCGAAAACGTGCGGAAAATCGAGGTTCTGCGCCCCTTCGGCGCGGGCAACAGAACGCCCGTGTTCGCCATAAGGGGGCTGACGCTGGGCGATGTGCGCACGCTTTCGGGCGGGAAGCACTGCCGCCTTATCGGCGAAAAGGAGGGCCGCCGCATAGAGATGATAGCCTTCGGCAAGGGCAGCCTTGCCGGTGAGTTCGGGCCGGGCGACCTTGTGGACGCCGCCGGCGAGCTGAACATAAATTCCTACAACGGCGTTGACAGGGTGCAGCTTGTGCTGGCCGACCTTCGGCCCTCCTGCCCCCGCGCGGAGGACGTTCTTCCCTCGCGGGAGGACTTCGCCGACGTTTACCGCGCGCTCCGCTCCATGCCCGTGCCCGTGTTTTCCGACGCACCCCGGCTTTCGGCCGAGATAGGCCGCCGCCGCGGCAGGCGTATCGGGCCGGAAAAGCTGCTGAACGCGCTTGCGGTGTTTGCCGACGTAGGGATTATCAGCCTCGGGCGGCTGGGCTCGTCGGTGAAGGTGGAGCTGACGCCCGGCATGGAGGGCAAAAAGGTAAATCTGGCCGAGAGCCGCGAATATATAAGACTGAAAAACGAGCTCGCCGAGCTTTACGGAAAGGAGGGCGCAGCCGATGCATGACGACGAGGCTTTTGGCCGCATAATATCGCTGATGAAGGAGCACGACAGATACTCCCCCGAAATCGAGGAGAACGTCCGCCGCGCTTATGAGCTGTGCAAGCGCGCCCACGCCTCGCAGGTGCGCCTTTCGGGCGAGCCGTACTATATCCACCCCACGGCCGTGGCCGAAATTTTGGCCGAGATGGGCATGGACAGCGAAACCGTCATAGCCGGCTTGCTCCACGACACCATAGAGGACACGGAATACAGCTACGACGACGTTAAGGAGCTTTTCGGCGAGGAGGTAGCCAACCTTGTGGACGGCGTTACCAAGCTGAAAAAGATAAAATACGTTTCCCGCGAGGACCAGCAGGTGGAAAACCTGCGCAAGATGTTCTTCGCTATGGCGAAGGACATTCGCGTTATCCTCATCAAGCTGGCCGACCGCCTGCACAATATGCGAACCCTAAAGTATATGCCGCCCGAAAAGCAGCGCATTATCGCCAAGGAAACGCTGGACGTTTTCGCTCCGCTCGCGCACAGGCTGGGTATTTCGCAGATAAAGTGCGAGCTGGAGGATTTGTCGCTCAGGTATCTTGACAGCGTGGCCTTTTACGAGATAGCCGAGGGCCTTAAGCAGAAAAAGACCGAGCGCGACGCTTACGTGCAGCTTATCCGCGACACCATCGAAAGCAAGATGGAGGCCGCCGGCATAAAGGGCCAGATAAGCGGCCGCGCCAAGCATATATACAGCATATTCCGCAAGATGTATAACCAAGGCAAGACCCTTGACGAGATATACGACCTTTTCGCCGTGCGCATAATCGTGGACAACGTGAACGAGTGCTACGCCGCGTTGGGCATGGTGCATGAGCAGTATAAGCCCATACCGGGCCGCTTCAAGGACTATATCGCCATGCCAAAGCCCAATATGTACCAGTCGCTGCACACCACGGTTATCGCCCCCGACGGCCGCCCGTTCGAGATACAGATACGCACGTGGGAGATGCACCGCGTGGCGGAGCAGGGCATAGCCGCCCACTGGAAGTATAAGGAGGGCGCGACCGCCGCCGACGAGAAAAATCTCGCTTGGGTGGAGCAGCTGATGGAAATACAGCGCGACGCCGCCAGCGACGAGGACTTCATGCGGACGTTAAAGATCGATATGTTCGCCGACGAGGTTTTCGTCTTTACTCCCAAGGGCAACGTAATTAGCCTGCCGATGGGCGCGACGCCTATCGACTTTGCCTTTTATATCCACACCGCCGTCGGCTACAGAATGACCGGCGCGAAGGCAAATTCCCGCATTGTTCCGCTGGATTACAAGCTCCAGAACGGCGACATTGTGGAGATACTCACCTCCTCGGCAACAAAGGGGCCGAGCCGCGACTGGCTTAAAATCGTCAAAACGGGGCAGGCCCGCAACAAGATAAACGCCTGGTTCAAGAAGGAAAACCGCGAGGCCAACATCGAGCGGGGCCGCGAGGCCATAGACAGGGAAATTAAGCGGCAGGGGCTGAACGCCGCCGCCCTTATGAAGCCCGAATTTGTCGAGCCTATGCTCCGCCGCTACGGATTCAACAGCTACGACGAAATGCTGGCCGCCGTGGGCTACGGCGGGATAACCTCGTCGAAGGTGATTTCCCGCGTGCGCGAGGCTTATAACTCCTCAGTGAAGGAGGAGCCCGCTCCCGAGGCCGCGCCCCATGTTAAAAAGCCCTCGCACGGGGGCGGCAGCGGCGTGGAGGTCGAGGGCATAGACAACTGCCTTGTGCGCCTTTCAAAGTGCTGTAATCCCGTTCCCGGCGACGAGATAATCGGCTTTATAACCCGCGGCCGAGGCGTCAGCGTCCACCGCGCGGACTGCGTGAACGTGCGCGCCGAAAACATGGACGAGGAAGCCAAAAGCCGCATGATACGCTGCTCATGGACGGAGGACAGCGGCAGCTATAACTGCGACGTGCAGATAGACGCCCCCAACCGCGACGGTCTGCTGGGCGACGTGACGAACGTTATCGGCGAGGTAAAGCTTCCGCTTGTCGCCGTCAACGCCCGCACCACCAAGGACAATATGGCCGTTATCAACATCACGGTGGAGATAAGCGACAAGCAGCAGCTCGATATGCTGGTGAAGAAGCTCTACCGCGTTCCGGGCATTTTCGAGATAAGACGAATTTGACGGAGGTATACCATGCCAAAACCTACCATTGCTATAGTGGGCCGCCCGAATGTGGGCAAGTCCACGCTGTTTAACCAAATAGCCGGCAGCCGAATTTCCATCGTGGAGGACACCCCCGGCATAACCCGCGACCGTATCTACGCGCAGGGCGAGTGGTGCGGCCGAAACTTCACCCTCATCGACACCGGCGGCATCGAGCCTTACTCCAAGGACGAAATTCTCGCGCAGATGCGCGTTCAGGCCGAAATAGCCATCGAGGCCGCCGACGTGATTGTCTTTATGGTGAATATCCGCGACGGGCTGACCGCCGCCGACGCCGACGTGGCCGCCATGCTCCAAAAAAGCGGCAAGCCCGTCGTGCTGGCCGCCAACAAGGCCGATACCCCCGGCGAGCCGCCCTTGGAGCTTTACGAGTTCTATAATCTCGGCCTCGGCGACCCTATGCCCATCTCCTCCATTCACAAAATGGGCCTCGGCGACCTTTTGGACGAGTGCGTCAAATATTTCCCCGCCGACGCGCCCGAGGAGGAGAGCGACCGCCTGCGCGTGGCCGTCGTGGGCAAGCCCAACGCCGGCAAGAGCAGCCTTGTCAACCGCATACTCGGCGAAAACCGCGTCATTGTGTCGAACGTGGCGGGCACCACCCGCGACGCGATCGACTCCGACTATGAGCGCGGCGGCGTGAAGTACACCTTTATCGACACCGCCGGCATAAGGCGCAAGTCCAAGGTGGACGAAATAATCGAGCGTTACAGCGTTATCCGCGCCTACAACGCGGTGGAACGCTGCGACGTGTGCCTTATCCTCATTGACGCCACCGAAGGCATAACCGAGCAGGACGCCAAAATCGCGGGCTTCGCCCACGAGGAGGGCAAGGCCTCGGTCATTGTTGTGAATAAGTGGGACGCCGTTGAAAAGGACGACAAAACCATGAGCGCCTTCACTCAAAAGGTGCGCGACACGCTCAGTTTCATGACCTACGCCCCGATAGTGTTCATCTCGGCCCTCACCGGGCAGCGGGTGGACAAAATATTCGACAGCGTTGCCGACGTCAGCGAGCAAAGCCTTACCCGCGTCAAAACAGGCGTGCTGAACGACGTTCTCGCCGATGCCACCCTTCGCGTACAGCCGCCCGCCGACAAGGGCAAGCGGCTTAAGCTTTACTACATGACGCAGGTCAGCGTTAGGCCGCCGACGTTCATCATATTCGTCAACGATAAAGAGCTTGCGCATTTCAGCTATATTCGCTATATCGAAAATCAAGTGCGCGAGGCCTTCGGCCTGACAGCCGTGCCGCTGAGGTTTATCGTCCGCGAGCGCGGCAAAAACGACGACGGCCCCGCCGTCCGCACAAAGGAGGATTAACAAATGAGAACCATATCTATGGGCGAGATAATTCTTATGCTGCTGATGGGCTACCTCATCGGCTCGTGCAATTTCGCCATAATTTATTCCAAGCTTTTCAAGAGGGACGATATACGCAAGCACGGCAGCGGCAACGCCGGCGCGACCAATATCCTCCGCATCTACGGCAAAGGCCCGGCGGCGGCCGTGTTTTTGCTCGACGTGCTGAAGGGCGCGGCCGCCGCGCTCATCGCCCGCGCTCTTTATCCGGGTACTGATGTTTGCGCCTGCGTGGCCGCCTTCGGCGCCGTTTTGGGGCATAACTATCCCTGCTATTACGATTTCAGGGGCGGCAAGGGCGTGGCCACAAGCTTCGCCACCCTGCTTGTGCTGGATTGGCGACTGGCCGTAGCGGCCCTCGGCGCGTTTTTGATAGTCGTGCTTATCAGCCGCTATGTTTCACTCGGCTCCGCCTTCGGCGCGGTCGCGGCCGTGGCCTTGGCCGCCGTGCTGCGCTTTAGGGGCGGCTCGGTCAGCTCCGCGCTGCTCATTTATACGGTCTGCGCCGCGCTGCTCTGCCTGCTGCGCCATTGCTCGAATTTTAAGCGTATACGCGAGGGCAAGGAAAATAAACTGGGTAAGAAAAAATAAGCCGCGAAGGCTCAACGCTGCGCAAAAGGCTTCCCTTTGAGAGCGCGGCTCGCGGCGGCAGTGAAAATAATTTTAGTGAGAAAAAATAAGCGCACGAAGGTTCAACGCCGCGCAAGACGGCTTCCCCTTGAGGGGAAGCTGTCAGCCGAAGGCTGACTGATGAGGTGTTTTATCATCGGCGGCGCACCAAACAAACCACCTCATCCGTCGCTCGCTGCGCTCGCGCCACCTTCCCCTCGAAGGGGAAGGCTTATCCGGCGGAACTTTTACATTTGCAATCAAAGGTGAACGCAATGAACAGTGGATACAATCCAAGGCTTGTCGGCATTTCCAGAGTCCTGCGCAAGAATATGACGAAGGAAGAACGCAGACTATGGTACGATTTTTTGAAAACCCTGCCCGTTACGGTAAACCGGCAAAAGGTTTTCGGAAATTATGTGGCGGATTTTTACTGCGCCTCAGCGAAAACCGTGATAGAGCTCGGCGGCTCGCAGCATTACCGGGAAAAGAACGCCGCGGCTGACAAGGAGCGCGACGCCTTTTTCGCGGCGCTGGGGATAACCGTGTTGAGGTACGGCAATAACGAGGTCAATAAAAATTTTGACGTGGTCTGTCAGGACATTTACAATAAAATTATGCCTAAGGATAAACAAATTTGAAGCGGGAGGTAAACCAATGAACGTATCGGTTATCGGCAGCGGCGGCTGGGGAACGGCCTTGGCGCTGCACCTCAACAGGCAGGGAAACCGCGTCTGCCTATGGAGCTATTTGCCCGAGGAGAGCGAAAGGCTAAAGGCGGACAGGGAAAACAAGGAATTTCTGCCCGGCGTACCCTTCGGCGGCGCCGACCTTATATTTACCTCCGACCTTGACGAGGCGGCGGCCTTTGGCCGTATAATCGTCAGCGCGGTGCCGAGCGTGGCCGTGCGCACAACGGCGGAGCGTTTGGCCGCGCGGGCCGACGGCAAGATTATAGTGAACGTGTCGAAGGGTATTGACGAAAGCAGCCTTGAACGGATATCCGAGGTTTTCGCCGAAAAGCTGCCCCATTCGCCCGTAGCGGTTCTTAGCGGCCCCAGCCACGCCGAGGAGGTCGCCCGAGGGGTGCCTACCACAAACGTGGCGGCCTGCGCCGACCCCGAGGTGGCGAAAACCGTGCAGAATTTGTTTAACAGCGAAACCTTCCGCGTCTATACCAACCCCGACGTTTGCGGGGTGGAGCTGGGCGGCGCGCTGAAAAACGTTATCGCCCTGTGCGCGGGCATAACCGACGGCTGCGGCTTCGGCGACAACACCAAGGCCGCCCTTATGACGCGCGGCCTGCACGAGATAACCCGCCTTGGCGTGGCGATGGGCGCAAGGGAAAAGACCTTCGCCGGTCTCAGCGGCGTGGGCGACCTAATCGTCACCTGCACCAGTATGCACAGCCGCAACCGCCGCGCGGGGATACTCCTCGGGCAGGGCAAAAGCCTTGCCGAGGCTCTTGAGGAGGTACATATGACCGTCGAGGGCGTGGCCGCCACCAAGGCCGCCCACGCGCTGGGTCTTAAATACGACGTTGAGCTGCCCATAATCAATCAGGCTTACGCCGTGCTGTTCGAGGGAAAGGACCCCAAGACCGCCGTGCGCGACCTGATGACGAGGGAAGCCAAAAGCGAGGATCAGCTGCTATGAAAACAGCCGTTATTGGCGGCGGCGCGGCGGGGCTTGCCTCCGCCGTTTTTGCCGCGCGGGCCGGCGGTGCGGTGACGGTGTTCGAGGGCAACGACCGCGTGGGCAGAAAGCTGCTTTCCACGGGCAACGGCCGCTGTAACCTGTCGAACGCCGATATTTCGCCCGCCCGCTACACAACCGCCTGCCCGTCTTTTTTGGAGGCCGCCCTCAAGGGGCGCGGCTTCGATTTCGCGCGGGAGTTTTTCGCCTCAGTGGGCGTGCCGCTTACCGTTGAGGAGGGCCGCGCCTATCCGCGCAGTATGAGAGCCTCCGCTGTGGCCGACGCTCTTCGCTTCGAGTGTTTGCGGCTCGGGGCTGAGCTGCGCACAGGAGTCCGCGTGAGCGGGGCCGAGGCCGTAAAGGGCCGCTTCATGGTCGAGGGCGAAATGTTCGACCGCCTTATTCTGGCCTGCGGCGGCATGGCCGCGCCCGCGCTCGGCTCCGACGGCTTCGGCTTTCGTCTGGCGAAGGCCTTCGGCCACAGGGTGCTGGAGCCTTATCCCGCCCTTGTGCAGCTGCGCGTTCTCGGGCCGGACAAGTCCCTTAAGGGAATACGCGCCGCCGCCCGCGCCGCCGCCGTTGTGGGCGGCAGGCGCGTGCGCGTGGAGGAGGGCGAGGTGCAGTTCACGGACTACGGCCTTTCCGGGGTGCCGATAATGCAGCTTTCGCCACTGTTCCGCGGCGAGATGGAGGTCGCGCTCGACCTTTTGCCCGAGTGGGATTTCACCTCCCTCACGGAGGAGCTGTCCGCCCTTGCGGAGCGGCTCGGCGAGCTGCCGCCCGGGGATTTTTTGGGCGGGTATCTGCATAAAAATCTGACGCGCCGCGCCTGCCTCAACGCCGGCTTGGAGCCCTCGCGCCCCGTTGGCTCGCTGACGTTGAGAGAGCTTAAGTCGCTTGTCGGCGCGATAAAGAATATGAGCTTCAAAATCGTGGGAACAAATTCGTGGCCGCAGGCCCAAACCACGCGCGGCGGGGTGGATTTGCGCGAGATAGAGCCGAAAACAATGGAGTCGCGCCTCGTTCGCGGACTGTACTTTGCCGGCGAGATTACCGACGTGTGCGGCGAGTGCGGCGGCTACAACCTGCACTGGGCTTGGGTCAGCGGCGCGGCCGCCGGCGCGGCCTCGGCGCGTTGAGGGAGCAATTATGCTGAAAATTTCCGATTTAAGGCTGCCGGTGGGCTTCACCGGCGGCGATATACGCTCCGCCGCGGCCGAAAGGCTGCGCCTGCCCGCGGAGGACGTTGAAAGCGCGGCTCTTGTGCGGCTTTCGGTGGACGCCCGCGACAAGGGGAGCATACATTACAGCGCGGCGGTAAAGGCCGCCGTGAAAAACGAGGCTCGTTTTCTTAAGCTTCGGGGCGTGGAGCCATACGTTCCCTACGCCTACCCTCAGCCGCCGGTCAGCCGACTGCGCCGCCGCCCGGTGGTGGCCGGCAGCGGCCCGGCTGGCTTGTTTGCCGCGCTTATCCTTGCCTCCGCCGGGGCCGAGCCGATTTTGCTCGAACGTGGCGAGTGCGTGGAAAAGCGGCTTAAAACCGTGGAAAGGTTCCAACGGTACGGCGAGCTTGACCCCGAGAGCAACGTGCAGTTCGGCGAGGGCGGCGCGGGCGCTTTTTCGGACGGCAAGCTCACCACCGGCACAAAAGACCCGCGCCAAGGGAAGGTCATCGAGGAATTTATCGCCGCCGGCGCTCCCGAGGACATCGCCTACCTCGCGAAGCCGCATATAGGCACCGACCGCCTTGTGGGCGTGGTGCGCGGGCTTAGGAACAAAATAATCTCCCTTGGGGGCGAGGTGCGCTTCGGCTGCGCTTTGCGGGATTTTTATATCGAAAAGGGCCGCCTTGTCGGCGTGGCCGCCGCGTGCGGCGACATCGAAACCGACGCGCTCGTCCTCGCGACCGGCCACAGCGCGCGCGACGTGTTCGAGCTTTGCGCCCGCAGAGGGCTGCTCATGGAACGCAAGCCGTTTTCCGTAGGCGTGAGGATAGAACACCCGCAGGAGCTTATCCAAAGGGCGCAGTACGGCGCGGCGCGGGGTCTGCCCCCGGCGGATTACAAGACCGCCGTCCGCGCCTCGGACGGGCGCGGGGTCTATACCTTTTGTATGTGCCCCGGCGGCGAGGTGGTGGCCTCGGCCAGCGAGGAAAACACCGTCGTCACCAACGGCATGAGCCGCTACAAAAGGGACGGCAAAAACGCCAACAGCGCCCTTCTTGTTTCGGTCGGCCCCGAGGATTTCAAAAACGACGACCTTTTCGCCGGGGTGCGCTTTCAGCGCAGGCTCGAAAGACAGGCCTTCTATATGGGCGGCGGAAGCTACCGCGCCCCGATGACGCTTGCGGGCGACTTTTTGAAGGGGCAAAGGTCCGCCTCGATAGGCTCCGTTGAGCCGAGCTACCCCCTCGGGGTAACTCCGGCCGACATTTCGCGCCTTTTCCCGGACTTCGTTACGGCGGCCCTGCGCGAGGGGCTAACGCTCATAGGCCGCAAAATACGCGGGTTTGACGCTTCCGACGCCCCGCTCACCGGGGTGGAGAGCCGCTCCTCGTCGCCGCTGCGCATGCTGCGCGGCGAAAATCTGCAATCCTCAGTATTCGGCATATACCCCTGCGGCGAGGGCGCGGGCTACGCGGGAGGGATAATGTCCGCCGCGGTGGACGGCATAAGGTGCGCCGAAAAAATACTTGGCGAAAACTATTGATTTTGCGGAGAAAATAGTTTATAATAATAAAAAATAAAGGAAAGGGCGGTGATGAAGTGAACGTCAGAAAAGGGCTTTTTTCCGACGCGGCTGACCGCGCGCTGATAATATATGTGGTGCTGGCGTCGCTTCTGGGCATTGTCGCCGTAAACAGCGCCTCGGCGGGGCTGGACGGGCATTACCGCTACGTGACGGTGCAGGCCGCGGCCTTCGTGCTGGGTATGGCCGCCATGACGGCCCTGACCTTCTTTAACTACAGCCTTCTTTACAAGCTGCGGTTCGTGTTCTTCGCCGCCGCCATGACGCTTTTGTGCGTGGTGCTGGCGGTGGGCAGGATACGCGGCGGCACAAAGGGGTGGATCGCGCTCGGCCCGGTGAACCTTCAGCCCGCCGAGATAGCCAAGCTGTGCTTCATCATCACTCTTTCGGCCCACTTGTCGAAGGTGCGCGAAAGCATAAACAAGCCGAAAACTCTGCTGCTTTTGTTTTTGCATTTGGGGATATACATGACGCCGGTGCTGCTTCAGCCGGATTTCGGCACGGCTATGGTATTCGCCGTGATTTTCTGCATAGCCCTGTTTTTCGCGGGGATAAGCCTTAAATACGTGTTCGGCGCGATGGGCGCGCTGGTGGTGGCGTCGCCGCTGGTGTGGCTGGCGCTGAACCCTATCCAGCGCGGCCGCATAATCAGCTTTCTTGACCCGGAAAGCGACCCCACCGGCACGGGCTACCATGTGCTGCAATCCAAGCTCGCCATCGGCAGCGGGCAGATTCTCGGCAGGGGCTATCTGCGCGGCCCGCAGACGCAATACGGCTATCTGCCCGAGCGTCAGACGGACTTCATCTTTTCCTCAATCGGCGAGGAATTTGGCTTTATCGGCTGCGCCGTGGTGACGCTGCTGCTTTTTGCCATAATCCTCCGTTGCTTTAAGGACGCCGCCGACAGCGACCACGACCCCTTCGGTATGTTTATCTGCGTCGGCGTGGGGGCGATGATGCTTTTCCACACCCTTGAAAACATCGGAATGTGCTTGGGGCTTTTGCCTATAACCGGCATACCGCTGCCGTTTTTCAGCTACGGCGGCAGCAGTATGATAACCTGTTGCGCGTCCATAGGGCTGGTGCAGAGCGTCGTGACGAGAAGGCGCAGAACTAAATTTGATATTTAAGGCAGGTAATAAATGAAATACAGTGATAACGGCGGTTTATGGAACCGCGTGCGTTCCCGTTTGGCCGTCGTCGGCATGAGCCTCGGCGACCTCAGCAGAGCCTTCGGGCTGGACGGCGAAATGCTTGAATATATGGCCGAAAACGGCGTAGTTCCCGAGGATAGGCTGCTTCGCCGCTTTTCGTTTTTGACGGGCCTCGGCAGGCGTGAGCTGCTCGGCGACGAGCCTCCCGCGACGGTGGAGGTTAAGAGGTCGGTGCCGCTGGTGCGCGGCGCGGAGTTCGTGAAGGACTGCGTTGAGATTGAAAACCTCATCGGCAAGTTTTATATCGACAGGCCCGCCGACGATTGCTGCACTTACTTGGGCATTGTGGTGGAAAGCGACTCCATGAAGCGCGCCCGCATTTTCCGCGGCGACACGGTCATCGTCCGCAGGCAGATGGCCGCGGCGGAGGGCGACATCGTGCTGGCCTCGGTGCGGGGCAAAACCATGCTGCGCCGCTTCCATATGCTGAACAACGTGATGTGGCTCGAGGCCGAGGGCCTCGCCGACGACGGCCCCGTAGAGTTCAGCGAAATCATCGGCTCGCCTCTACGCGAAATTCGCGTATACGGCAAGGTTGTCAGCGTGTGCCGCTTTTTTGAGGAAAACGCCCCGGCGGCCGTTTTTTAAGAATTATCCGCTCCCTTTTCGCATATATTTTAGAGTATTATGTGCGAAGGGGAGCTTTCTTTTGGAAAACAACGGCAATTTGATTTTGGAAAACCGCGAAAAGCTGTGCGTCAGCGCGGTAAGCGACGTTGAAAGCTTTGACGAAAAGCGGATAGTTCTGCGCCTTGGCGAAAATCGACTCGTTGTCGAGGGCAGCGGCCTTAAAATAAACAGCGTCAGCGTGGAAACGGGCGAGGCCGTCATCACAGGTCTTGTGGACAGCTGCGCCTACGCGGGCTCGGTGCGCCGCTCTCTGTGGGGGAAGCTTGCAAAATGACGGTTTCCTCAACGGGGCAGCTCCGCTTCTTCTTTTTAAGCGTGCTCGCGGGGCTAATCTCCGGCGCGTTTTACAATCTGCTTCGCGCCGTCCGCGAAAAAAACGGCCGCGGGCCGGTCGGGCCGTTAAGCGACCTTTTTTTCTGGGTGTTCGTCGGGGCGGCGCTGATAAAGCTCAGCCTCGACTTTAACGACGGAGGCATAAGGGGCTACCAGCTTTTGGGAGCGGCCTGCGGCTTTTTGCTGCATTACCTCTGCCTTGGGGGAATAACGCTGCCGCTGGCTCGGGCCGTGGTACGCGCCGCCGCGCTGGCGCTTTTCCCCGTGGTTTTTCTTATGCGCGGAGTGGTACTTTATGTCAAAAGCCTGTACGATAAAGTGCATATAATGCTCCTAAAATTGCGGCAAAGCGGCAAACGGGTTCGCGTCGCCCGCAAAAAACACAAAAAAATACAAAAAAAATACAAAAATTTGCTCTAAACTACTTTACAAAACAAAAAAAGTGTTATATACTAAAATATATCCGTGGTATTGGACGGGGAGTGGTCGCGTTGACATTTATGGGAAGAACCGTAAGAAGAAAAGACGTACCCAGACTGGCTGTGTTTTTTTCGGCCTGTCTTGTAATTGTGCTTTTCATAACGGCGCTTCTCACAACCTCGTTCGACATTCATCGGGTGCGCGGCGAAATACGCGATTGCAATGAGGCTATCGCCCAAAAAGAGAGCGAGCTTAAGCAGCTTGAGCAAAAGAAGGAATATTACGAAAGCGACGAGTTCCTCGAGGACGCCGTCCGCGACAGCGGCTACGTCGGGAGCGGCGACACGGTTTTCGTGATAACCGATTAGCTCGCTATTTTTAACGCTTGAAAGGGGTTCATAAATTATATGGATCTGGAGATCGGGAGCATTGTTGAAGGTAAGGTTTCGGGGATAACGGGCTTCGGCGCCTTTGTGGATCTCCCCGGCAAAAAAACCGGCCTCGTCCACATTTCCGAGGTGGCTAGGGATTATGTGAAGGACATTCACGACCATCTGAAGGTGGGTCAGACGGTTCGGGTGAAGGTGCTTTCGGCCGAGCCTAACGGCAAAATTAGCCTGTCGATAAAAAAAGCGGCCGCCCCGCCGCCCAAAAACGTTCCCTTTACCGGCAGCCCGGCGGAGGTAAATTTCCCTTCCGTAAATCAGCAGTTCAGCGACCTTTCGTTTGAGGACAAGATGGCGAAGTTTAAGCAGTCCAGCGACGAAAGAATGCTCGATATAAAGCGTAACGTGGAATCCAAGCGCGGCAGCCACAGAAAATAGCCCCGGGCCGTAAATCGCGCGGCCTTGGCCTGTCGGCGGTATGAAATCCGCTCAGTTGATATGCTCCAAAAAGCGTGCGGCTTGTGGGGCGCATAAAAAATTTCGGCATATTGCCGCCCGTCAATAGTGACGGGCGGCTTTTAACGTTCGCAGGAGTCCGCCGTCAGCCGATGTACGCGCCGATTTCCTCAAGCATAGCCCTGCCGTCCGACGGGTCGGGGCCGCCGAGGGCAAAGTCTTCGGCGGTAGGCGGCGTATTGCGTAACAGGCGGCACGCCAAAGCCAGCGCGGAATACACGGAGCTTCTGACAAGCTCGTCTGCTGCGACGTCGCCGCAGGCCGAGGCAATGAAGGGCAAAAGGGCCTCGCGGCTTTCGCGAATATGCGGCAGCGTTTTCCCGAGCGAGAGCGCCTTTTCGGGCATACCGGCCCCGAGATACAGAAAGCATAGATTGGCGCGGGTGGTTCCGCGCACCTTTTCGTTGGCGCTGTTTTGTATAACCTTCTCCGCCAGAGCTATGGCCTCGTCCGCGTCGCTTGGCGAAAGGGCGAGTGAAAGCTCCGAAAGCAGAGCGTAGTTGTTGGGACAGGCTTTTACGGCGTCTTTAAGCAGGGCTATGGCTTCGTCCGTTTTGCCCTCGCGCCTTAGGTCGTGAGCCATAGTGAAAATTTTGCGGGCCATGTCCTCGCCGCGCAGCTCGTCCATGCCGAAAAGCTCGTCCAACGTGGCCTCAAAGCAGTTCGCGATTGTCGGCAGCAGCGTTATGTCCGGGTAGGTCGCGCCGGTTTCCCAGCGGCTCACGGCCTGCGGCGACACGCCGAGAAGCTCGGCGAGCCGCTCCTGCGTAAGGCCGTTCTTCAGCCTCAGGCCTCGCAGATGTTCTCCGAATTTTAACATAATATCACCTCGTCACAAATTATTGTATCGCGATACAATATAATAATATACAAACGGGCGGCGTATGTCAAAGCCTTTGTCGTTGAGAAAATATAAACCGGAATGAGAATTGTCCGCTGCTCCTCCTCTCACCACAAATCCGGCTTCGCCGTCTTTGCGGGGCCCCGAGCGACGGATGAGGGGTTTTGGTGCTCATATTTATACAACAATAATCTGCGGAGCGCCGAGTCGGCGCTCCCTACTTAGCGTACCGCAGGGTGTACGTCCCCGTTCGGCTCACAATGGGTCGTTTCATTGAACGCGAGAGGACCGTTTCTCTGTGTTCGGATGGCATTTTATCGGTACCGGCTTAGTTAAATATCCGATATTATTCCGTCTGTCGTAGCATTTACGCCAAGTTCC